>NZ_JACGWC010000016.1:0-84764 GCF_014077545.1 Colwellia sp. BRX10-1 | reverse complement strand
GGATTAGCCTTATAAAACAACAAATTAAATGCTTTGTGTTGAATTGGTTGTTATCCTTTAATGATAGATATAAAGCCGATATGACATCACAAGAAATTTTAAAATCAGCGACGGTTAATGCGGCTATAAGTGTGATAATTCATTTTTTTATGAAAAGTGGAGATGTGATATTTTCATTGTAAACTTTATAGTTAAAGTCCTCATAAACGGGGATTTATTATAATATGTCAACCTTAATGCATAATTAGGAAGGGAATATATGGCAAACATACTTTTCAAGCTATTGGGAGTTATTATGCTGTTAGCATCATATTCATCCAATGCTTCATTGGTTATTACAGCCTCACAAATTAATGAAATTAACGACAAACTTGCAAAAGCAGCCAGTAATTGTGATTTTAAAGCATCAACAAAGTTTTACTTTAAAGATACTAAGTTTTTTAACTACTCATCAATTAGTGGAGTAGAGTCGGTAGAAGAACAAAATTTTGATGAAGCGATTACAGCAATTAAATATGCAATGGCCGCTTGCCCTCTCAAGTTAGATAGAGAAGAGCCTATTGTTGAAGATATTAAGGTTGCCGATTCTGGGCAATCAGCCGAATTTATATTTGAGTCTTTACATTATCTAAAGGCAAAAGATGGAACTATGTATCAAAGTCATGCTAATGGAAAAACGATATTTGGCGTTGTTGACGGACGTATTGTTATTTTAGAATCGCATTACAAAGGCTTATCGTTTGAAGTGGTAGAGTAAGAAAAAGTAATTAATACTTTTGATTCCTAAGCCCCTTATGATGAGATCTCACAAGGGGCTTTATTTTGGCTGTTTTTGAAGCCAAAGGGCTAAACGCACTTTGAGGCAGCGCAGAATTATTTTACTTATATATCTTCTACTTTGTCATTTCTAAGAGAATCTCGGCTCCTTACTGCAATCAGTGATGATTTTTGTCTTTGGTAATTTTTCAGCGGAAACGTGGAACATTTATTTTGGAACAATGGAAGCTCATTATTGGACTGATGGTAGTTTAATAGCGGAATATACAATCATCATCCAAAGTAGGCAGTGCATTAAATCTGGGGGTAGAAGCTTCTAAAAAGCTTATAGATGCGCTCTAAGAGTTAATTATAAGGTTAATTATCATGATGGATAACAATACAAATAGTTCATATAAGTATTATTTTGCGAAATACAATAATTTTTTTATAATGCTTTATGCTATGAATTTCTCTTTAATAGTTGGCTGTTTATATGCTTATATATTTAAAGATATGACTATTATAAAATTAATGAATATTCTCGGATTAGGAGTTCCTCTTCTTACGCTATGTTGCATGATTTCTTTCTTAATTAAAGATATTTTTTTAATTAAAAAAGATAAAGCGATGTGCAAAGCTTTAAACACAGAATACGATGATTTTTTATTGGGATATAAATCAGATACGAGGGACCAAATCAGAGAAAAATATAATATAGGTATAGCTAAAAATGGTAAATGCGATTTATTAATTGAAGAGCTTTCAATGAATAAAAAGTAAAAATGATAGATGAAAGAAATAAAATGAGTTGGTGACACTTGAGAGCTATTCTCATTTTACCTTATGCTATATTTTGAACTCAAAACCCTTTGTGAAGTGACCCCATAAATTTGGTTACTTCTTCAAGGGCTTTATCTAATACCTATAGGGATACGAAAAAATAAAAGGGATCGGTGACACTTGAGAATAGATCTCATTTAATTGTTGATTCCTCTTTTATTCAATAAAAAAATGCAAAAAGCCAAAGCAGTTAATTTCTTAGCCGCTTCTTACATAGTTACTTTAAACCAAGTGTTACGATGTTCGTATTGTAAGCGAGAAGTAAAAAAATTGCAGTTATAACAAGTGCAGTTGAAGGTGTTAGAAAAGTAATGACGGAGGCTTTAAAATAAGATGATAAAACTTAAATACTTAATTTATATAAAAGAAATTAAATTATCACGGAAAAATTTTCCATGGACATTCTATGGACTCATTGGGCTGAATTTAAGTGTAATCGTTACTTCCATTGTAGTTGGGTTAGGAAAGAAAAAGGAACTTTTTGAAATTATTAGTGCTATGCCGTATGGTTTTTTAATTGTGACTTGTGTCAGTTTAGCAATATTTCCTTTTGTAGATATTTGGGAGAATATTGCTGACAGAGTTATGTGCTTGAATCTCGATTTAGATTATCAAACTGAGTTTTTAGATCGTTATGATATCAACACGCAAGAAAAAATTCGAGATGCATATATTAAAGGGCAAAAAGATAAAATTTCTGATACAAAAATTAAAGAAATAATTAATCAAATAAATCTAGTCTACGATAGTAAAAAATAGAAAACACTCACCCAAAATGGTTGTTTTTTGAATCCAAAAAATTAACTAAGCCACCCATAATAACTTTTGGTGAAACGATTGGAACACAAAGTGACGATGTAGGTTATACCGGACATAAGTTCGATACAGATATTGGCTTAAGTTATATGCAAGCACGATACTATGATCCAGTTATAGGGCGTTTCTACTCTAATGATCCGGTTGGGTTTACAGGTGAAGTTGATACTTTTAACCGTTATTCATATGTAGCGAATAATCCTTATAAATATACAGATCCAGCAGGTGAAGCTAAGGTTTATACATGGAATGCAGGAAAAAAAGCTAATGGCGAAAACAGCATCGCTGGTCATGCAGCAACGATGACAAATAATGGAACCTATGTTAGTAAATTCCCAACAAATGGAAATGGTAGTCCAGCAGAGTTTCATACATACGAACAAGATGTAGCTATATATGGTAGGGAACCCGATGTAATAATTGATGTGAAGCCTCCAGGTATAGGTGCAGCAAATGATTTTGCTAAGAATTTAATTTCTGACTCTGATCAAGAATGGTCAATTAATAATAATTGTGCGGATGCCGCTGTTAGTGTAATAAATTCAGGAGGATAAGATGTTTTTGCTGGGGGGATTCAATCACCAAATTCTGTTGACTTTAATTTAAAAGGTGATGCTAAAACAAAAGATAACATTACAGTTATTAAGGACGAATAAATGAATAAAAAAATGATAATAATTTTGATTGAATTAATACTATGGATTCCGATTATCATAGCTATATTTCATTTCCCAACTATAGTAACGCTATTCAATAAAATACTGTTATTGTTCGGGGTTAATACTCAAGATACCCATTTATCTTTGGGTAGTTACATACTTCTAGCGTATTTCATTATTGGACCAATTATGCAAATAATGATTTTCAAGTATGCAATAACGAACCTAAATATTAAGAAACCAACAAGATTAATATTTACGACTGTAGTTATTCTAAGTTCGATTTTAGCAGCAGGTTTATATATAAATGGAAAAATATTATTGAGTTAACCTTCAATAAAAGGGGTCGGTGACACTTGAGAACTATTCTCATTTGATCTCATGCTATATTTTGAATACAAAGCCCTTTGTGAAGTAACCCCATAAATTTGGTTACTTCTTCAAAGGCTTTATCTAATACCTTTAGGGATACGTAAGTAGGTTTAGATTCAATATGATAATAAAATGTTGCTAACAACTAAATGAATAAAATGAAACTTACTACGATTATCAGACGCTGCATTATTTTAGCGTCATTTATTATTACAAATTCATTTGTAAACAATCAGATAAGTGATGCTCAAGTCTATCAGTTAATGGATACGTCAGGTGTCACCACTTATTAGGCCACCCATAATAACTTATGCTGTTTTGTTTTAATAAACTAAACTTAAGTTACCTTTATTAAGTCGAGTGATTTTTATACCTAAACCTAGTTCATAACAAGTTAGTTTATTGGATACACCTTTTTATCTCATTTGCGGTCGCTCTGTACGCAAGACTTTTGTTTGTGGGGTTGATAATGAAAATGGGGCATAACTTGTATTTATAGATAGTTTTTTAATGGAATTTAGCGACTTACTTCTAATGGTAAAGTCACTAAAGATTTTTAAACATATAGTTTAATAAACCTGGAGAACAACATGAAAAAATTTACTACGTTTATAGCTCGCTGCATTATTTTAGTGTCGACTATCATCACAACATCGTATGCCAATGATCAGATAACAGATAAACAAATATATCAGTTAATGGATAAATCAGGGATAACCCAGTCAATTGAAGGACTACCGCTACAATTGCAAGCGATGGGACAACAAATGGCTTTAACGGCTAAAAATCCAGTTGAACATGAAAAATTTATGCAAGTGTTTGTATCGTCATTAAATCCTGATGTGATGCTAAACAAAATGACTGAAAACATAAGGAAGAATGTCTCATTAGCTGAACTACAGCCGATTCTTAAGTGGTTGGATAGTGATCTTGCTTCTCGCGTTGTAAGTGCTGAGCTTCAATCTACCGATCCAAAGTTTCAGCAAAACTTAATGCTTTATATGGCTGAGTTGCAATCAAGCCCGCCATCTCCTGAGAGAACAAAAGTAATTATTCATTATGTTGAGTCATCAGAAATTGTAGAACAAGGGATGAATTTGATGATGGCGATGTTAGAAAATATGTTTGAAGCGTTGAAAATTACCCAACCAGAAAATGTTGAGCTTGCCACGCAACTCGATGCTCAATTAGAACAAATGGCGGTCAATATAAAGCCTTCAATGGAACAGCAAATGGTTTTAACGTCATATTTTATTTATCGTGACATCAGTAATGAAGATCTAAATGAATATAGTAATTTTTATAAGCAAGCTACCGGGAAAAAGTATTTGTCGCTGATGGTCGGTGCTATTGGCGATGGAATGAATGATTGGGGTACATCACTTATTCATCAAATATCAAAAGACAAAAGCTAGAGTTCTAAGGTTGTGGGTATTTATTTACCCATATTAGCCTCGAAAGGTACTTTAAATAAAGGTACGGAAACGAAGTTCCTTATAGCTATTGATAACAAGACTTCGTTACTGCTATTAATAAAAAGTCTGTTTAACGACGTTAAACAGACTTCAAAAAACCTACGGTGATAATTAGACAAGTGCTGCTAATTATCCTGCCACTATCATCAGTTTTACGCTATAAAACTGTTAATTATTTGCTAACTTTTGCATTAAATAAGTATGTTGCAGTGCGATTCGCTTGGCGGTTTCTTTAAGGTTGGCAGCAGCAGAGTGCCCACCATCAATGTTTTCATAGTATAAAAATTTATGCCCTTGATCTTCCATGCGTTTCGCTACTTTTCGAGCATGTCCCGGATGAACACGATCATCCTTAGTCGATGTTATAAAGAAGACTTCTGGGTAATCTACAGCAGGGTCAATATTATGATAAGGCGAAATGCTTCGTAAAAACTTACCTTCAATTTCGTTTTCAGGGTCGCCATATTCGCCCATCCATGAGGCACCTGCTAATAGTGTATGATAGCGCATCATATCAAGCAGGGGCACAGCACATATTACCGCATTGAATAAATCTGGACGTTGGGTAAACATCACCCCCATTAACAAGCCTCCATTTGAGCCACCTTCGATACCTAAATGCTCAGGAGACGTTATTTTTTTGGTGATTAAATCTTGAGCGACAGCAATAAAATCATCATAAATACGTTGGCGATTGGTTTTTAAACCAGCCTGATGCCATTTAGGTCCATATTCGCCACCGCCTCTAATGTTGGCTAAGACATAGACACCGCCTCTTTCTAACCACAACTTTCCGCGAGTAGCCGAATAACTAGGGTTTAGAGAAACTTCAAAGCCGCCATAGCCATACAAAAGAGTTGGGTTTTTACCATCTAACTTTGTGTTCTTGTGTCGAACAACAAAGTAGGGAACTTGAGTACCGTCGGTTGAAGAAACAAAAAATTGTTCACTGACCATGCTTTCAGCATCAAACCAGCTAGGTAAAGATTTAGCTTTAGCTTTTTCGCCTGTTGCGGTGTTATAAGTATAAAGTGTGTCAGGATTAAGAAAGCTCTCTGCTGAAATAAAAGCAATTTCTTCTTTACTGTTGGTACTGCCAATTGATACGGAACCATTAGCTGGAAAGTCTAATTTTTTAGAGGTCCATTTATTGTCATGCCAATCGAATTGATGAGCAGAGCCGGTTACATCATGGTAGATGCTCATCAGTACTTTAGATTTTGTGACGCCAAAGTTACCAATTGAAGATTTTTCATCAGGACTAAAAACAAGGTTAACAAGGTTAATTTTGCCATCATTCATAAAATCATCAATGTTAAAGCTGACTAAGTCGCCTAGTTTAAATTCACGCCAGTTTTCGTTTAATTTGACAATCATTTGCCCTTTAAACTCACCACTTAAATTTGATTTTTTAGGTATTGGTAATTTGATTTTTTCACTGATGCTGCCATCACTTTTGCGTGGAAACCAATAATATTCGGTGTCATAAAAGGTTAATGCCCGGGTAGTAATAATTTCGCGGCGGCCATCACTTAGCTCTGTTATGCCCCCCCAATAGCCAACATCTGTTTGCTCGCCACGGTCAATTTCAACGGCACTCGATAACGCAGTACCGCGTTGCCATAGTTTAGAAACCATAGGGTAACCAGAAGTTGTCATGGTGTTTTCACCAAAATCAACCCCGATAATCAAGGTGTTCTTGTCTAGCCAATCTATACTGCCTTTGCTTTCTTGGGTGATAAAACCATCGGTTACAAAAGTTTGAGTTTTGGTATTAAACTCACGTTGAATAACGGCATCTTTACCGCCATCAGAAAGGCTGACCATGCAAATTTCGTAATCAGGTGAAAGGCAGTTATTGCCTTTGTAGACCCAGTTTTTATTTTCACTTTTTGACAGAGCGTCAAAGTCTAAAACAGTTTGCCAAACCGGAGTGTCTGAAAGGTAACTACTGAGGGTCGATTTTCTCCATATCCCCCTTTCATGTTGTTCATCTTGCCAAAAATTATGCACTTCTCCATTTCGATAAGACGCGTATGGAATTTTGTCTTTACTGTTAACAATCTCCAACACTTCGCTATTCATTTTTTCAAATAGAGGGTCTGCCATTAAGCGGTCGAGGGTGCGGGTATTCCAGCTTTTTACTTCAGTTAATGCTTTGTCACCTAAAACTTCCTCAAGATATAAATGATCTTGATCAGTTTTTCCTAAGGTGTCGTAGGTAATAGTTTTATCAAGGTTTTCCACTTTCATTACGGGGGCCTTATTAGGTTCTTTATCATTTTGGCAAGCGGTGAGTGAAAGTGCTGCGCATAAAAATAGGGTTTTCTTGGGGTGATTCAATACAGACATAGTTCCCTTCTATTAAGATTTTGCTGAATATGTATCAATATAAACAGAGTTCGGCATTACATTCAAGTCGCAGCTGAAATAATTGATTTTGCTTGGTTTAGTCTTTATATAGCTTGTTGCGATCTTTTATTGTTTATACCGTAATTAATAACAGATAGACTGCGGTCATTAATTACTTAACGATAGAATTTATGGGCTATTTATTTGCAGTTACCCTGCTATGGGCATTTTCATTTAGTTTAATTGGCGTTTATTTGGCAGGGCAGGTTGATGCATGGTTTAGTGTGCTTATGCGTATAACGCTTGCTACCTTAGTCTTTTTACCTTTTTTGAAATTAACACAAACACCAAAGCCCTTAGCGCTAAAGCTTATGATGATAGGCGCTGTGCAACTTGGCGTTATGTATAGCTTTTATTATCATTCCTTTTTATATTTATCTGTACCGGAAGTCTTATTGTTTACGGTAATGACGCCTATCTATATTACGCTATTAAATGATGCCCTTGAAAAACACTTTAACCCTAAATTTTTTCTAACTGCCGTTATCGCCGTCGGTGGCGCTGTAGCTATCCGTTATGAAAGTATTAACAGCAACTTTTGGACAGGCTTTCTGCTCGTACAAGCAGCCAACATCTGTTTTGCAACCGGACAAGTTACTTACAAACGCTTAATGGCTAATAGCAAGTTAGATGATAAAACGGTCTTTGGTTGGTTTTTTATTGGTGCATTAATCGTTGCTGTTGTTTGCTATGCCTTATTCGGCAATTCAGATAAATTACCCAATACAGCAACGCAATGGGGTGTCCTTATTTACCTAGGCATTGTAGCGTCGGGTTTAGGCTACTTTGGCTGGAATAAAGGTGCTACCTTAGTCAATGTCGGTGCATTAGCCGTGATGAATAATTTACTTATTCCAGCAGGTATTATTGTGAACGTACTTATTTGGAACAGAGATGCCGACCTAGTGAAATTAAGCATTGGCGCGGGCATTATTTTAGCCGCATTATTATTCAACCATATAAATAATAGAGAATAGTATTTATAAAGGCTCTACTTATTGTTAGTTTCAACGTACGACTTTATTCAAAAGGGCAATGACTAAATTTAGTTGTCTGAAACAATGAACAGCGCTTTATAACGTGCTTACGGTTTCTCTTTTATTGATAAAAGATGATAAAAAGACTAGTCATTATTTTACGATAGTAGTCGACAATTGTTAGCCACTTGTTGTGATGTTAAATAAGGAATATATGCAGAACTTTTCATGGGTCTACGACCAAGCCGACATTGATTGGCAGCAGTTATCAAGGTTATATCGTATTGCGCCTTTAGGTAATAAAGCCAAAGACGACCTTAATATTGTTTTTTCAAACAGTAAATTTAAATGCTTTATTTATGAAAAACAAAAGCTTATTGGTGCAGGGAGAGCTTTAGCTGACGGACTTGATTGTTCATATATATGTGACGTTGCCATTCATCCTGAATATCAAGGGATGGGGTTAGGGCGTAAAATGATTAATCAATTAGTTGAGTTATCTTTCGGACATAAAAAAATAATATTATATGCTAATCCGGGTAAAGAAGGTTTTTATAAAAAGCTTGGCTTTAAACAAATGAATACGGCAATGGCTATTTTTAGTAATGAACAGCAGGCAATCGATGTTGGCATATTAAGTTCAACATAAGGTCAATCTATAAAGACCAAAACAACGAAGATAATTTTCTATGTTGCCTAAGCCTAAGCCTAAGCTATAGCCAGCAATAATACTTAGTTGATAGGATCGAGTGTAGAGGTTAAACAAGTCATAAAAGCTTTACTCGCTTTAGAAAGGTAATGATCTTTTTTCCATGCCAAACTCAATTTAAAGGCGAGTTTTGGTTCAAACGGAATTGATGTTATCTGCTGTTCATTTTGCAAAATACGCGATAAACAGGTGGTGATACCGACTTCATTGCGAACCAATGATTTTTGCAGTTCAATAAGATTCGTTTCCATACGTATGTCTAATGATAAGTTATGCGCTTTTGCATAGTGGCTAACCACTTCACGTAAAAAATAACCTTGATGAAACAACACCAGTGGCTCTTGACAAAATTGTGCCAATGATAAAGTTTCTTCTTTTGCTAGCGGGTGTGAAATCGCCATAGCAGCAACAATTTCCTCATCAATAAGCTCGGTATAACGCAGTTGTTGATTCTCTAAATCACCGCGGATCAAGGCTAAGTCGAGTTCGCCATTCATTAACATTTTCTCGAGTGCCGCTGTGCCTTGGTCAATCAAGTGTATTTTTATTTTTGGATACTTTTGCTTAAATGCCGTTAATACTTTCGGAAAATAATATGAGCCCATCATCGCGGAAACACCAAAGCGAATGGTACCTCGTTCTAAATCTTTCAGTTCTTCTAACTCTAATTCAACTTGTTTTGCTTGGCTTAATAATTGTGTTGCCAGTTTATAGAGCACTTCACCTTCAGCGGTTAATAAGGAGTTTTTATCGGTACGATTAATTAGCTTCAAACCAACTTCTTGTTCTAGCTTTTGAATAGCTATACTCAATGCTGGCTGAGCAATACCTATTTTATGTGCAGCCCGAGTAAAATTGCCTAATAAGGCTAATTGACAAAAATATGCTAAACGCTTTAAATTCATATTAAGCCTACCGATAAGTAAAAGTTATGATAAATATAATAACTATATATTATATTTATTTTTATTTTGAGGATAGAGTTAACGTATAAATATAAACTTTAGCGCATAACCGCCTACTAATGGAGTTACCTGATGAGCGACAAATTAACGCCTTTCAACTGGCAAGACCCGATGTTCCTTGATAATCAATTAACCGAAGAAGAGCGTATGATACGCGATACCGCTTATGATTATTGCCAAGAAAAATTGATGCCCAGAGTACTCGAAGCCAATCGACATGAACATTTTGACCGAGAAATAATGCGTGAATTAGGTCAATTGGGTTTACTAGGGGCTACTTTGCCTGCTAAGTATGGTGGCAGTGAAGTTAATTATGTTAGCTATGGCTTAATCGCTCGTGAAGTAGAACGCGTTGACAGTGGCTATCGTAGCGCGATGAGTGTGCAATCATCACTCGTTATGCATCCTATCTATGCCTATGGTACAGAAGAGCAGCGGATGAAATATTTACCTAAACTTGCTTCCGGCGAATGGGTGGGTTGTTTCGGGTTAACTGAGCCTAATTCAGGTAGTGATCCTGCTTCAATGAGCACGCACGCCAAGAAAGTTGAGGGTGGCTATGCTTTAACGGGCAGTAAAATGTGGATCACCAATTCGCCTATCGCTGATGTGTTTGTTGTTTGGGCAAAGTTTGAAGGAATAATTCGCGGCTTTGTGCTTGAAAAAGGTATGACAGGGTTAACAGCACCGAAAATCGAGGGCAAATTTTCTTTACGTGCTTCAATCACTGGCGAAATTGTTATGGATAACGTTTTTGTACCCGATGAAAATATGTTCCCAGAGATTAAAGGCTTAGCAGGGCCTTTTGGTTGTTTAAATAAAGCGCGCTATGGCATCGCTTGGGGCTCTTTAGGGGCTGCAGAGTTCTGTTTTAATGCCGCAAGACTTTACACGATAGACCGTGAGCAATTTGGTCGCCCCTTGGCTGCTAACCAATTAATTCAAAAGAAACTTGCCGATATGCAAACTGAGATAAGTCTTGGTCTACAAGGTTGCTTACAAATGGGACGGTTAATGGATGCGGATCAATGTCCGGTTGAATTAATTTCACTATTGAAACGTAATAATTGTGGTAAGTCGCTTGATATTGCTCGTGTTGCACGTGATATGCACGGTGGCAATGGCATCAGTGATGAGTATGGGGTTATTCGCCATATGATGAATCTTGAAGCGGTTAATACCTATGAAGGTACCCATGATGTTCATGCCCTGATTTTAGGTCGTGCCATTACCGGTTTACAAGCTTTTTGCTAATGACAGATACTTTTACAAACGCAAACCCTCCATCGGCATTAGCAGGTATCAAGGTAGTCGATTTAAGCCGGATACTTGCGGGGCCTTGGGCCTCGCAAATGCTCGCTGATCTGGGGGCTGAGGTGATAAAAGTTGAACGGCCAAAAGTAGGTGATGACACCCGCTTTTGGGGGCCTCCTTTTGTAAAACCCCAAACAGCCAGTCAACCGCCACAAGCGGCGTACTTTCATTGCGCTAATCGCAACAAGAAATCTATTGCCATTGATATTCAATGTCAGCAAGGTCAACAGATCATTAAAGATTTAGTGGCGCAGTCAGACGTTTTTATTGAAAACTTTAAAGTCGGTGATTTAGCTAAATATGGTTTAGATTATGCTGAGTTGAAAAAAATTAATCCTAATTTGGTGTATTGTTCAATTACTGGCTATGGGCAAACGGGTCCTTATGCTCACAAACCCGGTTACGATGCCATGATACAAGGCGAGGGTGGCCTGATGAGTATTACCGGTGAACAGCAAGGCAGTCCAATGAAGGTTGGGGTTGCAGTCGTGGATATTATGACAGGGCTATATAGCTGTAACGCTATTTTAGCCGCTCTTATGGCTAGGCATCAAACCAAGTGTGGTCAATATATTGATATGGCTTTACTTGATGTTCAAACAGCAATGCTGGCTAATCAAGCGATGAATTACTTAACCACTAATGAAAACCCACCTCGATTAGGTAATGCACACCCAAACATCGTGCCCTATCAAACGTTTACCACCCAAGACGGTGACTTAATTTTAGCCATCGGCAATGACAGCCAATTTTCAAGGTTTTGTCATTTGTGTCAGCTAAACGAGTTTGCAGCAGACGACCGCTATAGCACGAATGCTCAACGGGTTCTTCATCGAGACGATGTGGTGTCGACATTGGCTAAAAAAATTAAGACACAAACAACGCAGTGGTGGATAGCGCAACTTGAATTGATATCAGTACCTTGTGGACCGGTAAATACCCTCGAGCAAGTATTTGACCATCCTCAAATAAAACACCGAGCTATGGTTAAGCAACTGCCAAACGATGATGGCGATTTAATCGATGTTGTGGCATCACCCATTAATCTGTCGGCGACACCTCTGCAATACCATAGTGCAGCACCCGAGTTAGGACAGCATACCTACTTTGTTTTAAAGGATATGCTTAACTATGATGATGCCATTATCTCAAGTGCTTTTGAGCAAGGTGTGGTTGCTTAGTGGTAAAAACCAGCAAAGCTTAGCGGTTATCTCACTTATTTCTCTTTAACGGAGCTGGTCGGATATCCAAAGAGTACCTTCAGTTTTGCTTTCATGCCTTTACTGGTCAACATACTGCTTATTAAATAACGCCATTGATGAAAGGTAATCGTCAGTGGATTATTACTGTGCAGTTGTCCAATAATACCGTATTTACAAGGTTTTCCAGATTCTTCTTCGGCAAAGGTGCCAAATAATTTATCCCAAATAATCAGTACCCCAGCAAAATTTTTATCCAGGTAACCCGCATTTATTGCATGGTGAACCCTGTGATGCGATGGGGTATTAAAAACTTTTTCGAACCACCCTAACTTATTCACAACTTGAGTGTGGACAAAAAATTGATAAGCCAAATTAAGTGCGACTACAGTAAATACGGTAATGGGGTCAAAACCTAGTAATATCATCGGCAACCAAAATAGCCACATACCGGCAAGCGGATACATTAAGCTCTGTCTAAAGGCGGTAGTAAAGTTCATTTTGGTCGAACTATGATGAACCACATGCGCGGCCCATAACCAATGAATATGGTGCGATGCCTTATGAAACCAATAATACAAGAAATCTTGCAAGATAAAGGCGCCAAAAATACTGATAGGGGTTAGCGCTATATCAAATAATCGATAATCATAAAGCCAATAAAAAAAGGGCATTAAAATCAGTAAGGCTATAGCATCTGCACCTTGATGCATCAAAGCCAGTGCCGTGTTGGCGAAGCTGTCTTTGATATCGTAATAGCTGCGATATTTAATAAATTCTAACGTAACAAAAATAATAAAGACTGGGCTTAGCGCCAGTAAAATAATTTCTATGGACAT
Organism: Colwellia sp. BRX10-1; assembly: GCF_014077545.1. Classification (NCBI taxonomy): domain Bacteria; kingdom Pseudomonadati; phylum Pseudomonadota; class Gammaproteobacteria; order Alteromonadales; family Colwelliaceae; genus Colwellia; species Colwellia sp. BRX10-1. The sequence continues at coordinate 71,428 of NZ_JACGWC010000016.1, read as the reverse complement.
ACCATGTCACCTTTAAAGTGTAACGCTAATTTTTTAAGTGCTTGCACTAAATCTTTTCTAATAAAAAAAGCCAGTATAAAGCTCGGTAACCACCAGGGGGCTTTGCAGCTAATATGGTAGGTAACTTCAGTGGTTGCCGGGGTGCTACTATCTTTAGCCAAATCATTTTCATTAAAATAAATGTCGCCGCGATGCTCTGCAACGGGTTTATTACCTATTATTTGATAACTTATATGGCGATGGTCAGCGCTAATAATACGCTCAGCAAATTGAATGCCACTGATTTTTATTTGCCTAATAGCGCCTTTACCACCTTTTAGTTCATCTTTATTTTGTGGTTGAATCAGGCTAAAAGTTGCATCAAAAAAACGACTTAATTGCTGGTGCTCTAGTAAGGTCTCGCAAATTTGTTGCGACGTTGCATTAATATTCTGTTTTAAGGTTATTGAGATCATAGTTACCACCACCACTCTTGATAATTACCACTAGTATAAAAAAAACTTCCGTGGCAGACTTGCTCATAGATGACCATTTTTTAGCTTTAGGTGACAAATGACTACGTTGGCCGATCATTATTATACAAGTTGCCTTGATTACCTTGAAACGCTTGGTTTAGAGAGTCAAAGCGTTTTGTCAGCGATACACTTTGATGAATACGCTAATAAGCAAGCACAACAGTTAGCGCCTCGCATTAGTTTAGGCAGTTATAATGCACTGCTTGATTATGCGCAACAGACTCTAAATGAGCCAATTTTTGGATTTAAATTAGGTCAGCAGATCAGAGCCGCCGATTTTGGTGTGCTGGGTTATCTCATCGAATCGAGTAATAATTTAGCAAGCGCAATTTCATCGCTGTTAATTTATGACCGTTTGGTCGCTGATATCGGCAAGGCTGAATTTGAACAACAAGAAGATATTGCTATTATTCGATGGTTGCCAGACGCAAGCTGCAGCCCGCAGGCTATTTTACGTAATATGACGGCTTGGGTCAGTGTTATTCGCCAATTGCTTAACTCCCAGCTTTCACCTAGTTATATTTTTTTTACTGAGTCTTGGCCTGATATTGAAATAAAGAGACTCGCTGATTGGTTTAACTGCCCGATTAAAACTAATGCACAATATAATCAAATTATCTTTCCTAGTAGCTATTTAGCACTGCCTTTTAAAACTGATAACGCCGCTATTAATTTAGCACTTAAACAAGTATCGGCGCAGCAATTGTCAGGTTTTAAAAGCCAACAGTGCTTAGCCGAGAAAATAAGCCATCTCCTAATGGCTAAAAATGATTTGGACGATTGCAATTTAATACGCACAGCAAGTGCTTTAAACATGACAGTTCGAACGGTACAACGTCAGTTAAAACAACAACAGACCTCGTTTGCTTATTTACTTGAAAGCGAACGTAAAAGGCGGTTACAAGGCTATATGGGCAAATATCCCTTAGGTACTATCGCCTTAAAACTTGGCTTTAACGATCAAAGTTCTTTTAATCGCGCATTTAAACGTTGGTATGGTTGCAGCCCTCTGTATTACTTAAAATATAAATTAATTAAAACATAAGCTTATTCTTCTGGGGGGCGCTAGATAAACCCCAGCAGGTAATGATATTTGTGAGCATTCTTATCAGTTAAAAGTTAGCCGTAAAATAAAAAAACGGCTTTGAATTAAATCAAAGCCGTTCGATTTTTATACAAAACTGTTATTAAGCAGTTTTACCAATTGGTATTAGAATTTGTAGTTAATACCTACCTTCATCTGCCAACCAGATGAGCCTAATACTGTTCGATCGTAACTGCGAGTATCAGAGCCATTATAAACTTTATCTATTTTATATTTACCATCACCATCTAAACCAGCAAAATCATAAATAGCTTGTTGTGGATAGCCCATTCGCTTTTCAACACCCCAGTCATCATTTAACATGTTAGCAAAATTGTTCACCATCAAGAATACTTCACCTTTATGACCTTCTGCAAAACCTGGGATCTGTTGCTTAATGCTTAGATCCATAGTTGTTACCCAAGGTTGTGTGCCAGTATTACGGTCAAGAATTTCACCTCGTTCGCTAATACCTGCTCGGTCTAAAAGCGCTTCTAACTCGTTCCATTTCATTCCTGAATCGGTCCAATTTACATTTGGATCTTCAGCACCTGTTGGAATGTACGCTAAGTAAGCCGAGTTTGAATAAAAGTCGCGAGTATCACCTAAGTCTTCATCTTGATAGTTACCTGTTACCCAGCTAAATGGACGGCCTGAACGACGTTCAAAGAATAAGTTGATATTGGTTTTATAACCGGCAAAAAACTCAGTTTCATAGCCTAAGTTAATTTTTAGGTTATGCTCAACTTCATAATTACCACGAGCAACGAAATCAATATTACGGCTTTTAATAACATTATTTTTGTAGTTACTTTGTGCGCGTGATGATGAGCCTGCGTGATTTTCTTCGATATCTTGATGAGCGTAAGACATGGTCATACTTAAGCCGTTGTCCCAACGCTTTGCTAGCGCTGTTGAGAAGATAATAGAGCGACCATTGTCTTGCGCGTTAGTCATTTGAATATCAAAGTTATCCTTTACATCACCGGTGTAACGGCTTTCATAGATTAGACGTTCACCATCAGCAGCGGTAATAGGATAAAGTAATGCGGTATTTTTCCAAACAGCTTCATTTTCTTTAACATGGTACATCAACTCTGTTGACCAGTTAAAGTTTTCGCCTAAGCCATCAATGTCAAAAGTGTAATCTGCGGCAATGCGGCTACGCCAACTTGAAGGGAGTTTGAAATTCGGGTCAGTATAGTTTGTACTACCAGCGCCTTTTTCAAGTGAGCTGATTATTTCGCTAGGAACATTGAAGTCAATCTCAACAAGTCTATCTTTATAATAATCTTCAACCACTTTACTTGATGCAGCAACCAGCGTAATACCGTCATTTTGAAATGGGTTGTTATACCAAACATTTGGGATACCACCTTGAAAACGACCAATACCCGCAGAAAGTGTTAGTTTTTCAGAGAATCTCCATTCAATATTAACCCGTGGTAAAATAATATCTAAACCGTCAAGATTTTCCTGGTTAGTGTAACCGTAAGTTTCTTGAAATTTGCTATTAAGTGTTGGTTTGTCGCTTGATGATAATCGTTCATAACGAACACCTGCAGTAACATTGATATCGTCTGTTAGGTCGAAGTTGTCTTCAATATAAAAGGATAGTTGGCTACGTGAAACATCGTAAGCAAGGTCTTGAGTATCGCCGGTATAGGAATTTTGATAAGTAAATTCGCCATATCTAGCTAAATCACGTGCGGCAAAATCTTTAAAGCTTGCAAACTCCCAAGACCCTAGTGAATTAGCCCCAAATAAGTTGTATAAGTTTAAATCTTCATATTGGAGACCAAAATTAATTTCATGGTCATCCATCAAGTAAGTCGCATCTAACGACAATGTCAGGTTTTGAGTGGCTGATTCATTGGCATGACGGAACTGGTCTTGTCCAAAAACAAACTGTGGACCACGATATTCTGTAATAGCGGTTATTTCACCGATATCACTATTAGTATTGCTATCTGTTGCAACATCTTTGTAGCTTATGCCCATTTCAGTACTGAAGTCATTAGTCCAGTCTGAATAAATTTTAGTGGCGAAGTTATTAAATGTAGTTGCATAAGTATAGCGGTTTGATGCCATGCTAACGGTTGTACCACCGGTACCGGCATTACGTTCATCTTGATCATCTTGCCATTGGTAGGTGAAATCAAGTCGGTGATCATCATTGATGTTCCAGCTTAATTTAGCTAATAACGTTTCATTGGTGTCTTCTTGATCGCCACCTAAAGAATCAGTGCGGCCATAAACATCACCTAAAATTGTATTGAAGTCATCAAATTGCTCTTGAGAAATATCGTATTCATGGGTAGCGCCGCTGCCTTGGAAACCATAATCCATGGCCAACTCACTAGACCAGTTACTATAGTTAACAAAGAAAAATAGTTTGTCTTCTATAATAGGGCCGCCAACGTTAAAACCAAAACGTGATTGTGTTTTGATAGGGGCAACCGTTTTCGTAACAAATGTTTGATGGTCATCATCATCTAATATATTACGTACTCTGGGGTTCTTTTTATCAACGTCTGAATCAGTATAATAAACTTCAGTTGCTATATCGATTGTTTGAACATCACCAGCCATATCCGGTGTTGAAGTTTCAGCAAAGCCTGAAAATTTAAATTCATTAGATCCTGATTTAGTCACTGCATTAATGGTACCACCACCAAAGTTACCTTTTTGTGCTGAAAATGGTGACACATCGACTGATATTTGCGCAATAGCATCTAACGATATTGGTGGTTGCTCTGTTGGGTAGCCACCATAGTTAAGTCCAAAGTCATCATTCTGGCCAATACCATCAACGGTTAAACTGTTTGAACGTGGGTTACCACCAGCAATAATTAACTCGCCGTTACCATTAATACTTGCTAATGGGTTTAAACGGGCAATGTCTTTAATATCGCGGTTAAAACTTGGCGTATTCTGAATAAGCTCTGCTCCAAAAATACTGCTTGAACCACCTGATTTTTGAAGAAAACTTGAGCCTGTTACTTGAATACGTTCAATATTATCTGCTTGTAGTTGTTGGCTAATACGATGAGTATCACCAAGATTAAGAAAAATATTATCTAAAGTGGTATCACTATATGTGTCTGAATCAATAATAACAGTATAAGGACCACCAACACGTAAACCTTTAGCGGTAAAGGTACCTGTGGCATTTGTCATAAACTCACGGCTAGTTTTTGAAGGCTCATGAATAACGGTGATTTTAACATTACTAGCGGCTTCGCCCGTAGGGCTTAGAATTTTACCTCGCATTGAAGACGAGGTATCTGCAGCCATTGCAGAAGTCGATAAGCCAACAGCGATCACAATCGCACTGGCTATTTTTGACAGTCTTAGTTTGTTCATTTTATATTTGTTCCCTAAGTTTTTAAAAAGAACCAACGTTATTCTGTAACATTTTCATTGAAATATCAGTGATCCGTTAGTTCAAATAATCTCTATAAAATAATCAACGTTTCAAATAATTATTTTTACTCTTAAGCTTTATTTAGCAATATTTTTCAATATCGAGCAGCATTTTTCTTCTATAGAGTCATCATTAAAATAATACTATCTTGTCATATGTGTCAAGTTTTACTTGACCAATTGGACAAGAAAATAATATTTTAAATAATAGTATCATAAACAATGAAACCTAAAGTAGGAGTAACCCTCTTGCCACGTAAAAAGTTAACTAATGCTATGTTTCCTTTGGGCAAGGAGAAGATGACCCAACGCATTAACCGATAGAACAACTAACCAATTTACCTACTATACCTAACCTGACAACTTGGCGTCCTTGTGATGCCACTGAATCTACTGTTGTTTGGAAAATGGCGTTTAAAAATCACCAGTGCATTAATTTTTCACGTCAAAATTTATCAGCCATACCCCGCAATGAATCACAGTTAGCAAATATTGAAAAAAGGTGCCTGCGTATTAACCACTTGTAAAGGGGCACCAGAGGTTATCTTAATTGCGACAGGCTATAGAAGTTGAACTTACTTTAAATGCTGGCAAAGTACTGACCGCGCAAGGACAAAAAGTACAAGTTGTTTCTATACTATCAACCAATATATTTGATGAACAAAGTAGCTATTGTAAAAAAGACATACTGCCAGTCGCCGTTACTAAACCTGTTGCTATCGGCGCCGTCCATAGCGATTTTTGGAGGAAGTATATCGGTTTAAGTGGCGGCATTGTTGGTCTTAGTCGTTTTGAGAGTAAGCTCTGGGTAAAGTATTAATGGCGTACTTTATTTTTACTGTTGATGAGGCTGTTAAAAAAGTTAACGTTTGGTAATAATAATTTAAAAGTAATGCCACAGCCATTAGATAATAATTTATGCTGTGGTATTAATATACAATCTGCACTATTACTTTTTGTTATTTGTTGACTACTTGGTTAAGATTATTTATCTTGGTGTCGTGTCAAATTTGCACTGTATTTGTGTACGTTTTATTCGGGTTTTATTACGGAGTTGCAAGCATTATGGATAATATAGGGAGTGTTACCATTATTTAATAAAAACATAAGGTATATAAATGAACTATAAAAATAATATTGCTGCTTTATTACTCTGTGCTACCAGCCACTATGCTGTTGCAGACGTTAATAATGGAAGCTTTGAAACATGGTTAGCAGGCTCCCCCTCGGGTTGGACGACGATTGATTCTGGTATTAGCGTGAATAAAAATACCACTGTTTTTCAAGAAGGTTTGAGTTCAGCTGAAATTACCGTTAATACCGGTACACAAGGTTCTACCGACATTCAACAACTGGTTAGTGTTGTTGCAGGGCAAACTTACGAATTTTCTGTTTGGGTTTACCATACAGAAGGTAGTATTAAAGCGCGTTTATATATCGATGGCTATCAGGGCTACTCGAATGAAAGTCTAGTTAATCAATGGCAACAAGTTACCCATAGTTATACCGCAAGCGCAACGTCAGATATTGCTGTTGGCTTACGTTTTTACGACATTGCCGGTTTTGATGGTTCTGAAATTGTCTATGTTGACTATTTTCAACCTACTCAAGCATCGGGCGGTGGGACAGGTAGTTGCAGTACCAATAATGTGACTTTTAGTTTAACCACAGATAATTACGGTTACGAAACTAGTTGGACATTAACCAACACGAGTAATCAAGAAGTTGCTAGTGGTAATAACTACGAAAGTTCGACCAGTTATAATGAAAGTTATTGTTTAGCCGATGATGATTATACTTTTACCATTAATGATACTTATGGTGATGGTATTTGCTGTACTTACGGCAATGGCTCTTATGAATTTTCTCTTGCTGGAACTGCATTAATTAACGGTGGTGACTTCAACAGTAGTGAAACCAAAACCTTTACTTTAGGTAACACAGGCGGAATTCCGGGTGGAGGAGGCAGTGGCTCAGGCACTTATTCTGGTACCTATTATGACGGCATTAGCTCGACATCAGGTTACCCGTTAAAAACAGAGCTTTATAATTTAATCAAAGATCATGCAAATCAGGGCTATTCAGCGCTATGGACCTTCTATGAAAACCATTCTTTGGATGTTTATTTTGAAAATGATGGCTCTATATTAGATATATATTCTGAAAATCCGCTGGTGAGTGACAATTATAATTTTATTAAAGTCACCGATCAGTGTGGTAATTATAGCGGTGAAGGCGGTTGTTATAATCGAGAACATACTTTCCCAAAAAGCTGGTTTGGCGGCAAAGTAGAGCCAATGAACTCTGATGTTCATCACATCTATGCAACCGACGGCTTTGTTAATTCGAAACGCGGTGGTTACCCTTACGGTGAAGTTGCCACAGCATCTTTTACTTCAACTAATAACAGTAAATTAGGCTCAGCAACCACGACTTTAGGTTATAGCGGTACTGTGTTTGAACCCATTGATGAATTTAAAGGTGATTTAGCCCGCGCACAATTTTACATGGCGACGCGTTATGAAAACTTGATTGGCGGCTGGCAGAATAATTCGGTGTATGGTGATGCTATTTTAGATGGTAGTAGTAATCAAGTTTTTGAATTATGGCAATTAGAAATGTTATTACGTTGGCATACCAATGACCCGGTCAGTCAAAAAGAAATAGATCGAAATGAAGCGGCACTTGGTCATCAAGGCAACCGTAATCCTTTTGTTGACCACCCTGAATATGTTGACAGTATCTGGGGTAATTAATTAAGGGAACTTCTCTTATTCATAGCTTTTAAAGTATTAGCTAACAAAGTAACGTTAAGGCATTTCATTTTTAAAAGTGAAATGCTTTTTTTATGTTCATATCTATCAGTGTAAATTTTTTACTTACTGATACCACAACCTTTAAGAATTATCTGGGTAAGGGTTTTAGCCACTTGTTCAAAGTCTTCATTACTTAACTTATCTTTACCCATGGCTGCGTTAACTTGTGGGGCAAAATCAGCATAATGTTGCGTGGCTCCCCAAATAGTAAAGAGTAAATAAAGTGGATCAATTGGGTCCATCTTACCTTGCTTAATCCAGCCTTCAATAGTCGCTTTAACCTCATCTATCCAAGTTTTAAAACTGGTTTTTAAGTATTCCTGCAAGCGAGGAGCACCGTGGATAAATTCACCAGCAAATATCCGAGATGCTTCAGGATTAGTTTTTGAATACATCACCTTAGCAAGAATATAATCACCTAAGACTTTAGCAGGTTCTTCAGTCGAGGTAATAATGGATGAATCCCATAAGGTAAGAATTTCTAATAATATATCAGAGTAAATAGCTTCTTTATTTTTATAATAATAATGAACATTTGCCCGTGGGATACCGGCGCGTTCAGCAATGCCTTTTATTGATGCCCCTTTAAAACCATGCTCTAAGAAATCTTGCTCGGCAGCTTTTAAAATGATCAATTGATTCTTTTTTCTGACCCGCCCGGTTGATGACGTGTTTGGTTGTTGATTCTTTATTATTGGCATATTAATCAATCATCTTTGCAGCATTTATTACCAGGGTGGCAAATATAAGCTATTTCAACAATAAAGTTAATAGTCAATTTAGGGTTTAATTTTAGCAGAATTATGATTTTACTTGACACTGGTGTCAGGTTATTTCTATTATGTGAAAATAAATAGCTATAAAATAATTAAAACATCTCTGAACTATTAGGAAAATTTATTATGCCAACACCACATATCTCAGCTAATGTCGGAGATTTTGCCGAAACGGTTATCATGCCGGGTGATCCTTTACGTGCAAAATTCATCGCAGACAACTACCTAACCAATGTTAAACAGGTCACCGAAGTTAGAAATATGTTTGGTTACACGGGCGAATACAAAGGTAAACGTATTTCAGTGATGGGCTCAGGTATGGGGATCCCTTCGATGTCTATTTATGCGACTGAGCTTTACCGAGATTATGGCGTTGAAAATATTATTCGTGTTGGTAGTTGTGGTTCAATTCGTGACGATATACAACTTGAAGATATCGTTATTGCTATGGGTGCCAGCACCGACTCTAATGTTAATCGTCAACGATTGAATAATTATGATTTTGCGGCTATAGCTAACTATGAGTTACTCGAAAAAGTGGTTAGCACCGCGAAGCGTTTAGGCAAAACGCCGAAAGTAGGTAATGTTTTTTCAGCTGACTTGTTTTATGTACCAGAATTTGAAGTATTCGCGAAGTTAGAACAATATGGCATTCTTGCGGTAGAAATGGAAGCGGCTGGTCTTTATGGCGTTGCTGCTGAATTAGGTAAAAAAGCGCTATGCCTGCTAACAGTAAGTGATCATATTAAAACGGGCGAAAAAATGTCAGCAGAAGATCGTCAGTTAAAATTTGGCGAAATGATTGAAGTTACTCTAGAAAGTATTCTTTAGTTTTAGTACGCATATTTGTATAGGTAATTAACCATATGTCAGAAAATAAAATTCAATTTTTGTTAAATAACGAACGTAAAGTTATCGAAAATTGTGATCCTAATATGACGGTACTCAACTATTTAAGAGAAGAGTTGAGTCGAAAAGGGACGAAAGAAGGTTGTGCTTCAGGAGACTGTGGTGCCTGTACAGCAGTGCTTGCTGAAGTGGTTCAATCAGCAAAAAGTCAAACAATAACCGAACATCTTAGCTATCAATCGATTAATACCTGCATTACTTTTTTATCTGCACTTCATGGCAAACAGCTTGTTACAGTAGAAGACTTACAGCAAGGAAATAAATTACATAGTGTTCAACAAGCTATGGTCGATTGCCATGGCTCACAATGTGGCTTTTGTACTCCTGGTTTTGTAATGTCACTTTTTTCATTAAAGAAAAATTTAGCGCAAGCCAAGTTTATTGATGCGACAGATAATTCTCCTGCTGTTGATCTAGACAAAGACATCGAGCATGGCTTAGCGGGTAACTTGTGCCGCTGTACTGGCTATCGCTCTATTACTGAAGCGGCAAAACAAGCTTGTGATAACAATGACGTTGATCAGTTTGAGCACGAGCAAGCGGCGACTATTAAGCAATTAAAACTCATAGCTCAGCAACAAGAAACTGTTGAACTGCACAATAATGGCAAGAGTCTTTATCTTCCTTATACCTTAGATAAATTAGCAAAATTGGTTGAACAATACCCGAAAGCTAAATTGTTAGCCGGTGGTACAGATTTAGCGTTAAGCGTTACCCAAGGTATGGCGCAAATACAAACCATGATTTCGATGAGCAATGTGCGCGAGCTTGCACAAATTAATGAAACAACAGAAACTTTGTCCATTGGCGCTATGGTGAGCTATGAGCAAAGCCATCAGTTATTAAGCCAGCATTATCCAGAATTTGGTCAAATGCTTTATCGCCTTGGTTCAACTCAGGTGAGAAACTCGGGCACGTTAGGGGGAAATGTCGGTAATGCTTCTCCTATTGGAGACACGCCACCCGTGTTAATCGCCTTAGGTGCTAAGTTAGTGCTTCGCAAAGGCGAGCGAACTCGTGAAATATCTGTTGAAGATTACTTTGTTGATTACAAAGTGACACAACTCGAAAGTGGTGAGTTCATTGAACGTATTGAAATTCCAAAAGCTAACAGTAATAAATATCTCAAAGTCTTTAAAATATCAAAACGTTTAGATGACGACATCTCAACGGTACTTGCCTGTTTCTATATTAAGTTTGCCAATAAAAAAGTGGCTAATATTACCATTGCTTTTGGCGGTATGGCAGGCATCCCAAAACGCGCTTTTTCCTGTGAACAAGCTTTAATGGGTAAAGAGCCTAGCGAACAAAATATTGCTTTAGCGATGACAGCATTAGCAAAAGACTTCTCTCCGATGTCAGATGTGCGCGCGAGCAGTGAATATCGCTTACAAGTGGCAAAAAACTTAGTGAGAAAATGCTTTTATGAACTAGAGCAAACGCATGCAGCAACCCGAATCGAAACCTTTGAAGTCGATACCTTTAAAGGGAAAGGAGTGACTCATGCGTAAATTAAGTAAAATTGATAAAGGTCTTGAAAGTAAAAAAAGTTCTGGTGCGGTTGGGCAATCGACCAAGCATGAAAGTGCTGAAATGCATGTTACCGGCAAAGCCGTTTATACCGATGACAAATTAGAGTCGTTAGGGCAATTGCATGCTGCTGTGGGTATGGCAACGATTGCCAGTGGTAATATTACCGCGATAGATTTATCGGCAGTACGCGCCGCCAAGGGTGTAGTTGCTGTTATTACCTTAGATGACATTGTTGGTCATACTGATATTGGTCCTGTTTTTCCGGGCGATCCAATACTCACCAAAGATGTCGTTGAATTTTATGGTCAAGCTATCTTTGCGGTCGCTGCGACGAGCCATGAGTTAGCAAAACAAGCGGTAGCGTTGGCAAAAATTGACTATAAAGAAAAAACACCAGTACTGACTATTAAACAAGCGTTAGAAGCTAAGAGTTTTGTTCGTCCACCGCATAGTATGAAACGTGGTGATAGTGCCACTGCTATTGAGCAAGCTAAGCATCAGCTGAGTGGTGAGATTACCATTGGTGGCCAAGAGCATTTTTATTTGGAAGGTCAAATAGCCAGTGTTATTCCCACCGAAGATGGCGGAATGACCGTTTATTCATCTAGCCAACATCCTGCTGAAGTTCAAAAACTTGTGGCAGAAGTGTTAGGTATTCCTTTTAACCGCGTCGTTGTCGATATGAAACGTATGGGTGGTGGTTTTGGCGGCAAAGAAACACAAGCGGCTGGTTGGTCTTGTTTAGCGGCGGTACTTGCCGATAAAACCCAAAAAGCGGTAAAACTGCGTTTAAATCGTAGCGACGATATGATGATGACCGGTAAACGTCATCCTTTTGAAAATCATTATCAAGTGGGGTTTAATGGTCAAGGTGTTATTGAAGGCATAGATATAACGGTCAATGGTAATTGTGGTTACTCACCTGATTTATCAGATGCCATCGTCGACAGAGCCATGTTTCATGCTGATAATGGTTATTACTTGGACCATGTCAGTATTATCGGTAATCGTTGTAAGACGAATACCGCCTCCAATACCGCCTTTCGAGGTTTTGGTGGTCCACAAGGTATGATGATTATTGAGTGTGTCATGGATGATATTGCTTACTCTCTAGGATTAGATCCACTTGCTGTGCGTAAAGCTAACCTTTACGGTACAGATACGCGCAATATTACCCCGTACCATCAGCAAGTAGAGCACAATAATTTAGCTGAGATGATAACCAAACTTGAGCATAGCTCTCGTTATGCCGAGCGTTGCCAAGAAATTGATGAATTTAATGCCGGCAGTAAATTTCTTAAAAAAGGTATTTCACTAACACCAGTTAAATTTGGTATTTCGTTTACTGCTCAGCATCTTAATCAAGCCGGGGCGCTGATTAATATTTATACCGACGGAAGTGTTGATGTTACACATGGCGGCACTGAAATGGGCCAAGGGTTGCATACTAAAATTGCCCAAATCGTTGCACAAGTTTTTGGTATCGCCGTTGATAAGGTAAAAGTATCAGCAACGCGGACCGACAAAGTCCCTAATGCTTCACCAACAGCGGCTTCTTCAGGTACCGATCTCAATGGTAAAGCCGCTCAAAACGCTGCACAAACAATTAAACAAAGGTTAATTGATTTTGCTGTCGAGCACTTTGCTGTTGAGAGTAACGAGATAACTTTTAGTGACGATTTAATCGATGCCGGTGAACATAAACTCAGTTTTGTAGAGTTAGTCCAAAAAGCGTATTTTGCTCGGGTGTCTTTATCGTCGACCGGTTTTTATCGAACGCCAAAAATTTATTACGATCGAGAAAATGCCCAAGGTCGACCGTTTTTCTATTTTGCGATGGGTGCTTCAGTATCTGAAGTGTTAATCGATACGCTGAGCGGTGAATACAAGTTATTACAAACCGATATCCTTCATGATGTTGGTGACTCTTTAAACCCTGCGATAGATATAGGCCAAATTGAAGGTGGTTATATTCAAGGCGTCGGTTGGTTAACCACTGAAGAATTACATTGGAATGATAAGGGACGTTTGTTAACGACTGGGCCGGCCACCTATAAAATTCCTGCTATTAGCGACGCACCAAAAGTTTTTAACGTTGAGTTGTTGAAAGATTCTCCTAATCGTGAAGCGACCATTTACCATTCTAAAGCGGTAGGCGAGCCACCGTTTATGTTGGCTATTTCTGTCTGGTCAGCGCTGCGCGCCGCTATTGCTAACTCTGTTGCTACAAAAGATAGAGCCAAAGGTGTTATTCCGTCGCTTGATACTCCTGCCACACCAGAGCGAGTTTTAAAGGCGGTGCAATTAATAACCGCCCAGCAAGGGATGGCAGCCGATGAATAACCGACAAAGTTGGTCTGAAGCGGTTAGTTCATTAAAGATCAAAGGAGAGGCCTTTGTCTTGCTAACAATTATTGGTGTGCATGGCTCAGCGCCTAGAAATTCTGGTACTAAGATGGTGGTGAGTGCCAATAGCACTTATGACACTATTGGTGGTGGTCACTTAGAGTTTAAGTCTATCGCGATAGCGCAACAATTATTAGCAGACGAAGATAAGAATCAACATATCGAGCACTTTTCTTTAGGTGCTTCCTTAGGGCAATGTTGCGGCGGAGATTGTAGCGTATTATTTGAAAGCTTTGCAGCTTGTAAAACTCAAATAATGCTTTTTGGCGCCGGCCATGTTGGTAAAGCGTTAACGACCATCCTTGCTGACTTACCTTGCCAGCTAAAATGGGTTGATAATCGCCAAGAACAGTTTCCTGTTCAGATGCTGGCAAATGCGCCGGCTAATATTGAGTGTGTTGTTAGTGACAATCCGGTAGATGAAATAGCTAGCATGCCTGCAGGCAGTTTTTTTATCATTATGACCCATAATCATCAATTAGATTTTGAACTATGCCAGGCGCTGTTAAAGCGTGGTGATTTTGCGTATGCCGGTTTAATTGGTTCTGAGACAAAATGGAAACGCTTTCAGCATCGCTTAAAACATCGAGAATTTAGTCAGCAGGCTATTGAACAGCTCACTTGTCCTATTGGTTTAAGTGCCGTGCCGGGTAAACGTCCTATGGAAGTTGCGGTATCAATTGCGGCTGAAATTATTGGTTTATATCAAAAAGACGACCATGCAGGTCATCAGTCAACTACCGCGCAAGGTATCAGTTTCAAAGCGTTAACGCCGTTACTTAATAGCGCGACTAATCTCCATGTTACCGGTCGAAGCAAAAATAAAGTAACTGATAGCAAACCGATTACAGATAAGATTAATGAATAACTTTACCTTAGGTTCAACAGGCGTTTTTACCCTAGAAGGTATAAAAGCGGCAACACTTATTATTAACAGCGACAGGTTAAAAACCGCATAATAATGAGATCAAATTATATATTTATCCTAATAATGCTCTTAAGAAAAAGGGCATTATTGGTTACCTTGAATAAGGAAACGTTATGTCGATTATCGTGTTAAATGCTTTGCAACCTCAGGCGGCCCACTTGGCCTTTATGCAGTGCTGTACAGCCAATACTTGGGTAAGCCGCATGGTGGCTGCTATGCCATATAACAATTTAGCGGCGTTATCTGCACACGCTGATATCAGCTGGAAAAACCTTACAGAAGCCGATTATTTGCAGGCTTTTGAAGGGCACCCTAAAATTGGCGATGTGTCTAGCCTAAGAGAAAAATACCGCTCGACAGAGAAGATTGCCGCGGGAGAACAATCGGGTGTTAACACAGCGACAGAACAAGCATTAAGTGAGTTAAAGCAATTAAATGATGACTATCAAGAAAAATTTGGTTTCATTTTTATTGTTTGTGCCACAGGTAAAACAGCCACGCAGATGTTAGATATATTGGTAAAACGTTACGCGAATAATCGCACGGAAGAAATCATTAATGCAGCAGAAGAACAACGAAAAATATTTCAGTTAAGAATCGAAAAAATGATTGCTGAAACTACCACTACTGCTTCAAACGTAAAAGAGACCTAAGTTTATGAGTCAAATAACTTCACATATATTAGACACTAGTCGCGGTAAACCCGCTGCTGGTATTACTATTTCTCTCTTTGAACTTAAGGGTTCAAATGATGGTGACAATAGTATCCAAGCACAGTGGTCACTTTTGGCACAAGGCCAAACAAACAGTGATGGGCGAGTGCCGGCCTTACTTGATAAAGAACGAATATTGCCTGCGGGGAGTTATCGCGTTCATTTTGCGATCAGTGATTATTTTAACGCGCTGAATGAGCAAGCTTTTTATCCCTATGTTGATATTGTTTTTGATATCAGTGGTGATGGTGAACACTATCATATTCCATTATTACTGACCGCTTTTGGTTACTCAACTTACCGTGGCAGCTAAGATGATTTTACATGCTAAACCACTAAGCCAAAAAGCGTTTCAAGCTTTTGGTGATGTGATTGAAGTCAATGATCAAGTAGAAAAAATATCAATAAATTATGGGCTTACACAAAGATATCATGCATTAGCGACGCTAGATGTTAGTGAGGAAGCAGGGCAAGGTATTATCAGTGTTTTTCGCTCGTCACCTAAAGAATGCTGTCAGATCAACGCCGGTATAGGTCAAATAACCATTGACTGTATGGAACGTCATCCTTTATCAAGCCAGGCTTTTTATCCTTTGTCTGCTAACGCTTATCTGGTGGTTGTTGGGCCTGCGGGCGAATTTGATGTGACTAAATTAGCCGTATTTCTTGCTACAGGCAACCAAGGTGTTAATTACCACAAAGGTACTTGGCATCATTATAGTTTAGCTTTAAGTGAAACCGCTGATTTCTTAGTTGTTGACCGAAAAGGTGTCGGTAAAAACTGCGATGAAATCGCTTTAGAAAATAAAATTACCATACATTTCAATTTAGATAACCGGAGCGATTAAGTCGATGTCAGTAAAAGCATTTCGCGGTGAGATTTTACATTTTGTCGAAGACCCAGCCTCGACGCTTTGCCAAGATAAAGAGCAAGCAGAGCAAAGCAGCTACCAGTATTTTGAAGATGGTATTTTGCTGATAGAAAATGGCAAGGTTAAACAGTTGGGCACAGCTAAAGCTATGTTAGCTGATTTAGAGCATTCCCTAGAGATTCAACATATTGAAAATGGCCTGATTGTCCCAGGCTTTATTGATACTCATATCCATTATCCTCAAACTGAGATGATAGGGAGTTATGGTGAACAATTATTACAATGGTTAGAAGATTATACCTTTCCGACCGAAAAAAAGTTTGCTGATAAAGCATACGCCAGTAAAATCAGTGAATTTTTCCTCAATCAATTGCTTGCTAACGGCACAACAACCGCATTAGTTTTTGGCACTGTCCATGCTGAGTCAGTTAATGCCTTTTTTGAAGTGGCTTTAGCCAAAAATCTCCGCATGATTGCTGGCAAAGTGATGATGGATAGGAATGCTCCTGACTATTTACTCGATACCGCGCAAAGTAGTTATCAGCAGTCTGAGCAACTTATCAAAGATTGGCATGGTAAAGGGCGTTTGCAATATGCTATCACCCCAAGGTTTGCGCCAACCAGTAGTGATGAACAGTTAAGCTTGGCTGGGCAACTATTAAAAGAGCACCCAGGTGTTTATATGCAAACCCATTTGTCTGAAAATTTAAAAGAAATTGAATGGGTTAAATCGCTTAATCCCGATTGCGAAAATTATTTAGATGTTTATAAAAAGCATCAATTACTTGGCAGTCGTAGTGTTTTTGCTCATGGTATACATTTATGTGATGCTGAATATAGTGACTTATCTCAATCTAATTCAGCCTTGTCATTTTGTCCAAGCTCAAACCTGTTTTTAGGGAGTGGTCTGTTTAAACTTGATGTCGCCCAGCAACACAATATTAAAGTGGGTCTAGGTACAGATATAGGCGCAGGAACCAGTTTTTCACTATTAGAAACCTTAAAAGATGCCTATAAAACGCAGCAGTTAAGAGGCAAAAAATTAGATTCATTACAATCTTTCTATTTGGCAACTTTAGGTGGCGCAAGGGCGCTAGACTTAGAAGGTACAGTAGGTAATTTTCAAGTGGGTTGTGAGGCTGACTTTATAGTCTTAGATTATCATGCAACACCATTAATGAAATTACGGCTAGAGCAGTGCCAATCATTGGCAGAGAAACTTTTTTCTTTCACTATATTAGGGGATGACCGTGCGGTTAAAGCCACTTATATACAAGGTGAATTAGCTGAGATTAATTGCGATTAGTGCTTACAATAAGATATGTAATAGCTAAAATTAATTTTACAGTTTTTACCTTTAGTGATCGGTTTTACTCAGGTTGGCGCGTTATTCGTGTCGACCACACTAATTACCGGTGCGACAAGACAATATTTCATCCTTCGTTAAACAATATCTAGATAGAGAATCAGCATCATTGCTCAGCAAACAGCCTATCTGTTGTTCAGGTGATCATATTTAAGGTCATTAATATAAATTATTGAGTGTTAATTACTGATATACAGCTACAATATTGGATTAAGGTTGATTATTTTTGCATATAATTATAAATTATTAGCTAGAAATTAGGTGTTATCTAATGAGAGTAATAAAATGAAAGAACAACCTATAATCTATGACAGATTTTCATGTGCTAACTGCGCAGATAAAGGTAGCCTTGACTTTGATTTTACTATGGCTTTTCAGCCAATCATTAACTGTACTACCCAGCAAATTTATGGCTATGAGGCATTAGTACGTGGATTAAATAACGAATCCGCTTATTCAATAATATCGCAGGTAAACGACGATAACCGTTATTTATTTGATCAGCTTTGCCGAGTTAAAGCGATAGCTCTTGCCTCCAAGTTAAAACTTCAATCTATGCTCAGCATAAATTTTCTCCCCAACGCTATATATAAACCTGAGCGTTGCATTCGCACAACATTGGAGGCAGCCAAGAAGTATGGCTTTCCCATTGAAAAAATAATGTTTGAATTTACCGAAGTTGAAAAAATTGATGATACCGCTTTTATTAAGAATATTGTTGAGTCTTATAATAAAATAGGCTTTAAAACTGCAATAGATGACTTTGGTGCAGGGTATGCTGGTTTGGGTTTATTAGCTGATTTTCAAACTAACATCGTAAAAATTGATATGGGATTAATCCGTAACATTAATGAAGATAAGGTTCGTCAGTCAATAGTAAAAAATTGTTTAAATATTTTTAATGACCTAAACATTACTCCGCTTGCTGAGGGAATAGAGACTAAAGAAGAATACCGCTGTTTACGTGATTTTGGTATTGAACTAATGCAAGGTTACTTTTTTGCCAGACCGGGCTTTGAAAATCTACCTTTGGTTGACTTTAGCGACCTTTAATAATGAGAGCCTAACAAGCTGATTCATCAGTTTTTTATCCCTGTTTTACCTTTTATCTGCTGAAAGTATTTCGTCCACCGCTAAGCATTTACCTTGTTGCCAGCTCTCTTGTAAGCGTTGTTTAAATAATACTATTTCGTCTCGTTGTGCTAATAGTCCCTTAATTAAACTCTCTGCCTCAAGCAAGCGTATATCAAGTTGTTCGACTATTTTGTTGTGATCAAGTCCTTCAGTTACGCCACTATCTGCTAAAACATTTAAGATATCTGCCAATCTAAAACCTAGCCGCTTCGCACATTCAATCGTTGCTAAACGCTGCACACTATCTTGCGAATAATGTCGATAACCATTTATATTTCTTTGTATTTTAGGGATTAATCCTTTGGCTTCATAAAACCGTATAGTAGAGGCTGTTATACCACTTATTTTTGCTAACTCGCTGATTTTCATCGGTACCCACTTTATGCGTATGTAAACTGTTGACATTAAAGTTAACTTTAAGCTTATACTCTTACAAAATCCAGCTCGTTAAACTTATTAACAGGAGTTCTACTTGAGTCACTCTGTATTTACACCGATAACTCTTCCTAATGGCGCAATTTTGCCAAATCGTTTAGCAAAAGCCGCGATGGAAGAAAATATGGCTGTTGAAGGCCATTTACCCGGCGATGATATTTTTCAACTATATAAAACATGGGCTGCGGGAGGTACTGGCCTGCTTATTACGGGTAATGTCATGGTAGATCACCGTGCAATGACCGGTCCAGGAGGTATTGCTTTAGAGGCAGATACACCCTTAGAGCCCTTTAAGAAGTGGGCTGAAATAGCAAGCAAAAATGGCACAAAAATATGGATGCAAATAAACCATCCTGGCCGACAAGTCTATGCTGCTATGGGAGGGCAGGTATTCTCTCCTTCAGATATTGCATTGGATATGGGAAAGCATAGTCAGTTATTTAGTAAACCAAGTCCGATGACCGAGCTTGAAATTCAAGCATTAATTCAGCGATTTGTTGTCACAGCATCACGTGCTGTTGAAGCTGGGTTTCATGGTATCGAGATCCACGCAGCCCATGGTTACTTGTTATCACAATTTTTGTCGCCGCTGACCAATAAGAGAAATGATAACTGGGGTGGCAGCCTTGAAAACCGTGCTCGCCTCCTTTTTGAAATTGTTAAAGCGGTCAAGCTAGTTATACCTGAAAATATAGCGATAGCGGTTAAGTTAAACTCCGCAGATTTCCAACGTGGTGGTTTCGATGCACAAGATGCCTTAGTTGTGGTAAAAGAACTTGGCCATTTAAACGTAGATTTAGTTGAATTGTCAGGTGGTAGCTATGAAAGCCCAGCAATGCAAGGTAATACAGCTGATGGACAGCCCCTAAATAGAGAAGCTTATTTTCTTGAGTTTGCGAAAGAAATTGCCAAACAAGCTCCTATGCCAATTATGACAACAGGAGGCATTGTCCGTTTAGCGATTGCACAAAAAGTAGTAGATGAAGGCGTAGATATGGTCGGCATTGGCAGAGCACTGGCATTTAGTCCAAATCTTCCTCAACGCTGGAAAACGTCACCAGACGCGGTAGCCATTTTACCTCAAGTAAAATGGCAAGATAAAACTTTAGCCGCACTTGCAACTATGGCTATTACCAAACGTCAGTTACAACGTATTGGCAAAGGTAAAGCCCCTAAATTAAACTCATCACCATTATTTTCACTGATTTTTGACCAACTACGACTTAAAAAACTGACTAAAATCTATCGAAAAACTTATGAAAATGAATAGGGCATATTGATATTTTTTTAATCTTATATAAGGCATTGTCAACAGATAGTGTCGAGTAAGCCCGTTGATTAGCGGTTGACTAGGGCCTAAGGAAGTTGACAATAAAGCATAGTTTGACGGTTAATGGCGGCATATTCATCACCTTGCTTATATAAAGTGACGAAAATTACTCTTGTTAACGATAATACGTTATGTGTTAACAATCGTTCTAAACGTAAGGTTTATCCTTGCGTCTTTAATGAGTTTAGTTGGTGGTAAACGATGTAGCCAATGCTGTTGTGTTGGCCCTTTCATGACTAACAAACTGCCCGCTTTAAGGGGTAAGGTAATGACTTCTTTTGATATCTTGTGCTTAAAAGCAAACTTTCTTTCAGCACCAAAACTTAACGATGCAATCGCACCTTGGTCCTTTAAATCTTTTTCACCATCGCTGTGCCAAGCCATGCCTTCTTCTCCACTGTGATAAAGGTTAAGTAAGCATGAATTATAAGTTTCACCACTATGGCGCTCGACAAGAGCTTTTAATGAAAGCAAATCATCGGTAAAAGGCAACGCTGTTTTAGTAATATTTGAGTAGGTATAGCTAAAACATTCAGCAGCATGCCAAGCCACTTTTCTTTTTGTTTCAATAGTTTTGCCAAATATAACTGCTTGGTCACAACGCCAATCAATACCGTTAAGTAAGCGATTAAAGTAATAGTCGCTATCGTCTAAAGAGATAATTTCACCAAAATAATCGACATCACCATCATATGGCAAAAGATTAATCGGCTGTTCAAATAAAGATGAAAATAGATCCATGTCGATAACACTTAAATGAGAAGGTGAAGTAGCCATAGTACAGACAGCAGTTAATGAAAATGGGCTAAGCGTGTTTAAGTTAACACCCCCAAGCAATTACCTGAACTTTTTGAAAATAATAGCACAGTAGATAATAAAACTCATCGATACTTACGTCGCCACTTTAAAATTCAGCAATATTTACCACAATAAAACAACATTTTGTAGGGGGTTTCCCTGATTGAAGATGAAATTGGATTTAGATACTGTCTGAGCATAATAATATTCTGCAATTAAAAATGTCCTTAACGGTGAAGATAAAGACTTCGTGGGTTAAGACTAAAATTGTTAAAAAACATATGATTAATGTCTTAAGTAGGACCTTTACTGCAGTAAGTAGTTTTATCTAATACTCATTGTCAATTATGTAAGATAAATCTATTTTGGAAGCCCATGGACGTGGTTAAAAAACTAAATTATGCAATTATCCACCCAGAGCAAAATAGCTACGATATAAAGCAGTTCGTTGACGGTAGCTGGATACGTCTTATTTATATGGCGTTGCAACAACAAAATTTACCAGCAAACAAATTATTATCGTCAGTAGGTATTAACGTCGCTTCTTTACGTGAGTTAGATTCTATTCAACGGGACGTTGTGCTTAAGCTATATGATAATATTGCAGTATATTCAGGCTTAGATGCCTTACCTGCTGCAGTGGCTGCTATTTTTCAACTGCATTTCTTACGTCATACGGGTGTCATCGTAGCAGATGCTAAATCGCTAGGTGATTTATTAGAAAAAATTATTTTTGCTAGTGAGCAAATGAATAAATTGATTGAGGTCACTTTAGTCGTTAAGGGCGATTGCAACTTATTAGTTGTTTCATCGCGGGCAGAGCTGGTTAATGTCCATAGAACGACACTAGAAATTGGATTTTGTCTGGTTTATAAAATAATTAATCAAATATTTCCTGCCCACTTAGATATTATTTCAAAGATAACGCTTGATTTAAAAAGTCAAAGAAACAGCTTTGAAAAAACATTTGACTATCCGGTTACGTACACCGATAGCGGGAAATATGTCATTGTTTTTAAGAAAAATGTTCTTGCGACCAAAAATTTATTTTCAACGCACTCGATTGGTTTAGAGCCCTTCGTAGATAATAAATTGTCTAAAACTTATATTCAATTACTCTCTGATATTGAGAATTTAATGACAGAAAATATTGCTTCAAATAATCTAAATATCGTTTTTGTAGCTGAGCAGATGAACATTAGTGTCAAGACCTTGCAACGCCGTTTAAAACGCTTTAATACTGACTTTAGTACTTTATTGAAAACCAAAAAAATCAATCATGCGCAAATGCTATTAAAGCAAAACAGACTTAGTTTAATTCAAATTTCTTATCGGCTGGGTTTTAATTCGCCATCAAGTTTTTCTAGGGCATTTAAGAAATGGACAGGTGTTTCGCCATCAGATTATCAGTAAATAATGTACATCTTGGTAACTCAATAGTTGGCTATGTAACTCCCTGTCAGTTGGTATTAATTTAACGTAACTGTTTTCATTATGGTACTAGACACTTTAAACACTGAACACTTGCTCATAAAAGTTTTGTAGTTGTTGAATAGCCAATGAAATTACAATTTTCTCATTAAATCTACCCACCGTATTCAACTTTTATTAACATCAATAATTTTAACTTGTTTTACTGGGTTAACTCGCGATATTAAGGCGTTATTATTACCTGGTAATCTTTATTAATGATCTAAAAAGCTATATTGAAAACAGCTGACCCCATACTTATGTAGCTTAGTTGTTATAAAGATAATAATTATAAGTTAGCCACTTAGTGAGGTGTCTTTAGTTGTCTAGATAATGTCGTTACTGGTTAAGGATTATTCTAAATAAACGCTTATAGTTAGCTAAATAAAAGCGAGTTTAGTGAATCGTTTAATTGAAGACAAATTTATTGATCATCGTCGTTGTGGTCGTTAAGGCAAATATATTTAATTCAGGTATTAAAAGCTACTTGAGCACATCCAGTCGTATCCTATGATTTTATTATAGTTTTGGATAATAAATTTTTGCGACAAGGATAAGTAATATAAAGGAATATAATCATGAGAATATTACATACCGCACAAGTGCTTACACTATTATTTAGTGCTAGTGCACTGGCTAATGCAAACAATACTAGCATCGATATTACGGGTATTAGTCTTACCGAACTATTCAATCTTAAAATAACCTCACTATCAAAAAAAAAGCAGACTTTACATAAAGTCGCTGCCGCTGTGTATCTGCTTACTCATAATGAAATAGATTACCTTGGCGTGACTACCATCGCAGATGCACTAGGTTATGTTTCAGGTGTTGAGGTAGCATATTGATGCGAGTCGATGGGCATAAGATTACTTGGGTGGTTAATGGGCTAAAAGCAGTGGAAATATTTCCAAGTAAAACCTTTGATATTGTCTTGATGGATTTTCAAATGCCCATTATGAATGATGACTTTAAGTGTAAAAATATCGAAGCAGCACAACATCACCTGACTATTTTAACACATACCTTTACCCGCAGTTTGGCGTTAATCAACGGATTAGTTCAACCAACTAATAGCCGTCAACTTTACCCGGTTATGAGCAAGCTCGAAGCTATTGAACAAATTAAAATTCTACGTGAATTATTCAAGAACTTTCAGCTATTTGACCTGATTTTAAAAAAAATTAATTCAGCAATTGCCTCATTTAAACAATCCTGATGAGCTGACCAACAAGTTACGATGTGCTATTGCCGACTTTTATTTTGAACGAGGAGTCATAGCGTTAATCGATATTGAATTACTACCGAGCAAGGAGTCAGCAAATGCAGTTAACTTATAATGCTAAAGCGAAAATTTTGGTGGTTGATGATGAACCTAATAACCTACAGGTCATTAATCAAGTGCTAGTGGGAAATTATCAATTGGTGTTTGCTAAAAATGGCCAGCGTGCCATTGAAATTGCAATAGAGCAGCAGCCTGATTTAATTTTACTCGACATCATGATGCCAGAAATGGACGGTTATGAAGTCTGTCGAACATTAAAAAAGATTAAAAGTACCGCTCATATTCCTATTATATTTGTTTCGGCAATGTCTAATATGGAAAATGAATGTCAGGGATTTGAAGCAGGGGGCGTCGATTATATTACTAAACCGATATGCCCAGAAATAGTACGCGTCAGAGTGAAAACCCATTTGTCTTTGGTTGGGGTAAATGAGCTAAAAGAAAGCAGAATGCAAATTATCCAGCGGTTAGGACGAGCCGCCGAATATAAAGATAATGAAACTGGATTACATGTTATTCGCATGAGCCACTACTCAAAACTAATTGCTAGGGCTGCTGGTTTAGATGAGTTTTCTCAAGAAACACTTCTTAATGCTGCCCCAATGCATGATATCGGCAAAATTGGTATACCCGATCATATTTTATTAAAGCCGGGGAAATTAGATGCCAAGGAGTGGGCTATTATGAAAACCCATGCCAATATTGGTGCCGACATCATCGGCGAAAATGACTCTCCACTACTAAGTATGGCGCTTAGTATTGCTTTAACTCACCATGAAAAATGGGATGGCTCTGGTTATCCTAATCATCTTAAAGGGCAAGAAATTCCGTTGGTTGGGCGAATCGTTGCTATTGCTGATGTCTTTGATGCCCTAACATCTGAGCGGTCATATAAAGCAGCATGGCCAGTTGATAAGGCTATTGCTCATATGAATTCAGTGTCGGGAAGTCATTTTGATCCCGATCTTATTAAACTTTTCAATGCGGTGTTACCGGATATTTTACTTATAAGAAATAAGTGGCCAGAGTTAAAGGCAAGTTCATCGTTTATTAACAAAGTATCTTAGTGATTTTGAAATTTCGTTATTTAAGATCACCATACTCTCAGACAAAAGCATTATTAATTGAAAAACTTCCAACAAACTAAATAACTAAAAATTAGTGGTTAAGTCGCCATTAGAGTTACGAGCGAGATAACAAAATGGACAGGCTTTATTCCTGCAGATTTTCAATTAATAATCTTCAGGTCGATACCTTTATAAAAGGATTAATATTTATGATTTTACTGATATTGAGAAGGTTGGTGACCACTTGTTTAATTTAAGTCATCGAGTGAATAAACCAATTTCGTTGTCTAGAAGTTTTCTAGATGTGATGCCGATACCCTTAGCAATATTTGATGTTGATGGTAAGTTGCTCCATGTGAACATTCAATTTTCACTATGGTTTACTCCTAACGCCGCCGAACTTAAAACCCTTAAGCAGGTATCAATGTTAATCAATGAGTTAATGTCTAATGAGCTGCAATTAATATTGTCAGATGTTATGACAAATAATCAAAGACGATACATCAGAGAAATAGCGATTAGAACTAACATTAAAGGCCACAAAACCTGTAAAACATCTTTTACCAATATTAGGTGTAATGATAAAAGTAATGGTGTGATTATGTTTTTTGAAGATAAAGACCGCGAAACTGAAAATATGGCACTTTATAAGGAGCAAGCTCAATTAGACCAACTTACAGATACCCTAAATAGGTTTGGCTTCTATGAGGCATTCAATAGGGTAACTCATCAATGTCTTAATCATAAATTTCTCTATGCGGTTATGATTGCTGATGACCTGGTCAACTAAATTCAGACACCCTAGTTAAGTTCGTTAAGCTACCTTTTTCAATTTTCTTTCTTTACACTCAAATTCATTGGGGTTTTGATAACCAAGATATGAGTGCATTCTGTTGCTGTTGTACCACATCGTGATGTAGTTCAGCACATCTTGTTGAGCTGCATAACGTGTTCGATAGTTACGCCAATGCACGCGTTCTTGCTTTAAACTACCAAAGAAGCTCTCTGCTACTGCATTATCCCAGCAGCAACCTTTCTTACTCATACTGCCAACAAAGCCATGCAACCTAAGTATTCGCCTGTATTGGTGACTCGCATATTGAACACCTTGATCTGAATGCACTATCAGTCCAGCCTTTGGTTTTCGTTGCCACATTGCCATGGTGAGAGCATCACAAACAAGTTGAGCTTTCATTCTTGAACCCATACTCCAACCGACAACTTTACGAGAGTACAGGTCGATTACTATCGCCAAATATAGCCAGCCTTCTGAAGTCCATATGTAGGTAATATCTTGCACCCACGCTTGGTTAGGTTGTTGCACATCAAAGTCTTGCTCAAGTTCGTTCGCGTAAACGGGCTTGTTGTGTTCGCTGTTTGTTGTTACTTTGTATTTTTTCTTGTAACGTACCCAGACGTTTGCTTCTTTCATTAATTGCGCTGTTTTTCTACGGCTAACTGGGAAGCTGAGTGCGTTCAACGCTTTCTGAATACGTCTTTCGCCATAAGTATTATCGCTAAATTTTGCAATATCTTTCACCCATTCCAGCATCTCTTGATGGGTTGTATCAATGGGTCTTTGAGCCTTTCTTTTCTGATAACTATAATAATTGTTACTTTTTATACCCAGTACTCGACACATCAGTATCACAGGCCAGATCTTCTTATGTTGGGTAACAAACGAGTATTTTACTTCGTTTCTTTGGCAAAGAAGACCGTCGCTTTTTTTAATATCTCGCGCTCCATTTCTAGGCGCTTTACTTGAGCTTTAAGTTTACGGATTTCATCTTGCTCTGGCGTTAGCTTTCCATTTCCTCTAAAAGCATGACCATCATCATTTTCAGCTTCTTTGATCCATCGACCAAGCACTTGAGCACTGACGTCTAAATTTCTAGCGGCTTCTGCTACGGCGTAGTTTTGATCTCTAACGAGTGCAATTGCATCTAGTTTAAATTCTTTTGAATAAGTTTTACGGTTTTTCATTTGTATCTCCAGTTAAGTCTATTATGTCTTAACTGGGGTAGTCGCATCAATTAGACCACGTCATGACATCGATAAATTAAAATTATTGAATGATGTTAACGGTCATCAATATGGCGATATGGTGATAAAAAATACGGCGAAAGGGCTGTTAAAAGAACTGAGGACAGAAGACATTTTGGCGCGATGGGGGGGTGACGAATTTATCATTGTCTTGACTAATATATTTTCTGAAAATCATGTGACCAAACTTTCTGAACGACTAGCGAAAGGGGTTGATGAGTATAGTTTGGCGAAAAACACACCTACTTCAATTTCTTATGGTCTCGCTGTCTGGAAAACACATGGCGAATCACTAGATGATTTAATTGGTCACGCTGACCGCATGATGTATCAGCAAAAACAGCTTAAATAACGAGGATAAATTATTGTTGTTATGAACGCTTTAAACCTTACTCTATATTTTTACTAAAATCGGTGATGAATCCCTTGCCTGTAAAGGACTTTTATAACCGTAAATTTGAAAAATTAATATTTAATCTTAATTGAAATTATCGAAAACAGACATTTAATTCACATTTTTGTGTAGTAAACTTTTATTAGATTTAAGGCGGTTTGGAGCAAATAACGCCATAGAGTCCTTGATTTTTTCAGTGCGTTAAATTTAAGTTAGCAAAATTTCAATCTTAAGATCTGACATGATTTTTAAGATGCAGTGACTCTATCAGTGGTTATGATACTACAGACGTTGGAAACAGAGCCTGAGTCGAGTTAACTTTCAGTAAAAAAATTTATGAAACTAAAAAATTAGCTTTATAATAACTGATATTTTAAACCATAACAGCTTGGTTTCTTCCATTCTTTTTTGCTTTGTAAAGCGCAGAGTCTACCCTATCAAGTATTTCAGGCCATTCATTACTATTTATATTGCATGTTGAAACAGTCGTTGCACCAGCAGATATAGTAATATTCAAATCGCCCATGGTAGTTTTAATTGTTTCATTGGATATTGTTTGAATTATTCTATTAACCATCGAAAGTTCATTAACTTGCTGCTTCTTTTCTATAACTAAAACGAACTCTTCTCCACCCCAACGTACTAAAATATCGCTTTCTCTAATTTTAGTGCTTAATAACTTAGCAATTATAACGAGTACTTCATCCCCGACACCATGCCCATATGTGTCGTTGACTTGTTTAAAGTGATCTATATCGATGATAACAATGCAGTAATCTGTTTCTTCTTTGCTAGATTTAGCATCAAATACTTTTATATATTCAGTAAGTGCACGCCTATTACCCAATTTGGTTAACGGATCGATTAAGCTACTCTCTAGTAGTTTAGTATTTGATTTTTCTAGTTTGTTTTTATATTTCCAGATTGAAAAATAACGACTAACTAAGACGAATAAAACAATAACGCTAAAAATTGACACTAGAATTAATAGTTTATTAGAAAGCGTTCTTTCACTTAACTTAGATGATTGTAAATCGTTATTAATTTGTAGCAAGGTTATTTGTTTATCTTTTAACTTAGCTTCGTAGCTTTCATTAATCTCAGCGACTTCTTTTACACGTTCATTAAACATTAATTCAACATGTTTTTCATAATAACTTCTGAGTTGAATTAATGCCTT
Organism: Colwellia sp. BRX10-1; assembly: GCF_014077545.1. NCBI lineage: Bacteria > Pseudomonadati > Pseudomonadota > Gammaproteobacteria > Alteromonadales > Colwelliaceae > Colwellia > Colwellia sp. BRX10-1. Next base: position 42,948 of record NZ_JACGWC010000016.1, on the reverse strand, counting down.
TTGATAGTCACCTGAACGTTCATAAGCGATACTTAAGCTTAGTTGTTGTTGAATCATGGCTTTAATATTGTTTTGTTTTTCAAAACTGTCTTTAGCATCAATCAGTAACTCAATGGCACTAGAATAATGCCCTAACTCTATTTCAATATGCCCTAAGTTAGAACGACAATGATGTAAAACCGAAGTTACACCGTATTTAATAGAATCATCGATACATTCTTGAACTTCTTTTTTTGCTTCGTTAATATTTTTGGTCTGTAATAATACACCTGAAAGGTTATTTTTTACGTTTAAAATCAAATTAATTGATCCGGACTTTATTGCACTCTCTTTGGCAAGATAAAGTGTGCTAGTTGCTTCGTCGATTTTGCCAATATTTCTCAAGAAGAGTGCCTTCATTATCAGTAGAGAAGTTTTCAGCTGTATATTATCTATTTTTTGGTCATCATATAACTGAAAAGCTAACTCATTAATTTGCAAACCTTTAGTAAAGTCTTCAATTTCCAAATAGATAATAGACATATTGGAGTAGATTTTTACCGTCCAGTCTTCGTTAGGGTATTGAGTTAAAGCATCGAACGCCAAATAATAATCTTTTAATGCACCGCTGTTATCACCGCTGCTTTGTTTATAAATCGCTCGTAAGTTATAGAGCCTACCAACTAAGTGGTTGAAATTTATATTTATTGCGGCTTGTAGTGTATTCTCAATAATATTATAAACAGAATTGGTGTTTCCATCTCGGCTTAAGTCAATATTAGCTTTTTGATAATTTGCTTCTAACATCAGCCAATCTATATTTTTTTCCTCTGCATATTTAGTTAGTTCTTCAACGGCGATATTTTCTTCTTGAGGGGAAGACATCGCCCTCTGAATTTGGATTTTTAAAATATAATATTTAGCATTTATAATGGGAGTATTTTCCCAAGTTTCTGATGCTTTTAATAGCTCTAATTGCTCTAATGTTTTTTTTGGGTTTATCGCATATTTACTTTCCGCTTTTAATAGTAGCCGACCTAGTTGACTCTTGTGTAGTGAGACAAAAGGTTGGATTTCTTCCATCGAAGCAAATGCTCGTAGTGAAAGAGCAAAAATTGATAAAAGTACAAAATTGACCAGCAGTTTTTTTAGCTTATACATTTTCCGATACGCCACAAGTAGTCCTTGTAATGTAGATGCAACCAAGGCAGCTAATAATACCCATGAATAATTTTTTTCAATATACCTAAACATCGAAAAAATTTCAGCATTAAAATTAGATAAATAAAGTGTAGTTGATTAATGTTCGCGAATCACCGTTTTGTTAAATTTAGATTTTACACTCCTAAATATAGGAGTTATAAGAAAATATGCAAAAGTAGAGTAACTCTTTTAATTCTTAATATAATTAGATATTCATGAATTTATTCGTGGGTAGGATGTATCAGGTTTCTGAACTCAGTCCGTTATATAGTAATCTATAATATCTGCTTTTTTATATTTGTTAACTTTCACTGTGTGGCAAAAATAGGCGGTTAGCTCTAACTCATAAAAGGGGAGGTCTACCTAGATTTAATATTCTAGATTCATTTGGAACTTGAATATTCCAATGGTAAAAATTGACAAAATTTAATGCCTATTGATATTACACTGAACAAAGGGCTTGTATCTATGGTGAGTATATTAGGTTTTAACATTATTGACGAAGGAGTCGAAACTGAGCAACAGGGACAGCCCTGCAAACAACTTAATATTGGACGGGTACAAGGTTGCTACTATTCTCGCCCTAAACCTCAGCATGATATTGAAATTACTTACCTTCAAACATTAGATTTTTTTGTAAAAGGAACTCAAAAATATATGCAATGATTCAAAAGCTAGCTAAACAAATTTTTCACTACGAGGTAGTCTTAAAGTCAGGTACTGCGGACATTCAGGCTTTTGTACAAAAAATACAGGCAGATCATTAGAAAATATTTTCTAAAAGGCCTAACCTTGCAGATACCTACCCAGGTATTAATGGTATTGGCGTCATTTATTATGTACCAAAATAAAGTTAATTATTTTATCGAACAACAACGAATGTATAGAGCTAATTTTAATCCTAACTCTCAAAATAATGGAGATGAATATTGGGCAATTACCTATATAGATAGAGCCACTTAAAGGTAATGAAAAAGCGGTAGGATTAGACATGGTATTTGAAGAGAATCTGTTTAGTGCCGCCAAAAAAGCAAAAGATAGTGCAACAACACAAATTACTGCGCCTATAGCACGGGTTTAAGATGCAATAAAACACTTGGTTTATAGGCAAGGGTGATTTGTGTTATGATATGAATTGCTTTAGAAATCAAAGCAGAGTAATTATCTAAATTGCTCAAACAAACGCAAACAGTTGACTGGCGTTTGAAGTTTTCAATTTTAGTCAACAATTTATCGTTCGTTCGATAGGCGTTATACATTTATCAAATTCTAAAAATTAGGGAATTACATGACTGATATAGATATTGGCATAAATAAAGAAAATAGAACGGAAATATCAGACGGTTTAAAACGACTTTTAGCCGACTCTTATACGCTATATTTGCAAACACATAATTTTCATTGGAATGTAACCGGTTTACAATTTCGTGAGTTACATTTGATGTTTGAAGAACATTATACCGAATTAGCAATTGCTGTTGATGACATCGCTGAACGTATTAGAACCCTAGATGTACCTGCACCAGGAACCTATAAAGAGTTTTCAAAATTAAGCTCTATTAAAGAGGTTGACGGTGTACCAAGTTCTGCACAGATGGTTGAGTTACTTACCAAAGGGCACGAACAAGTCATTAAAACATCGCGTGAAGTTTTAAAAATTGCACAAGCTGCTGATGATGAGTCAACCGCTTCGTTAGTGTCTGATCGTATGCGTATACACGAGAAAACAGCGTGGATGTTAAGAGCGACTAAAGAATCATAATAAGTTAATTAAACGGAAAATAACGGTTGGATATCGCACCCCCCTTATTTTCCGTTTTTAGCGCCTACCTTACAAAATACTCCGACTAGCCCTTAAAAATACTCTATAAATAACGTTTCTAATCGTCCCAGTAGCTTATTTGATGGCTTGCACCCATAAGCTTTTCAAATTAATCTAGCACCCTAACTTACATTATTGGAGAGATTTGTTATTAGTGAACTCAGCTCCTTAGACTTGATACAGTCTAAACAATGGTTGTCAGCTTGGCAAAGAAACGCACTTAGCGAAATTATCAAAGTTAGTTTTGCTGATATAGATGCAGAAGATTATCTGCTAAAATATTTTGATAGCCCTGAGCCCAACCAGAGGAAACTGCGTCTTTACTTCAATAATGAGCAAATCGTAGGCTATTGCTTACTCACCTTCACAGACAGTGCAAATTATACGGTAATTAAGGCTTCTGCTGCATTTCTTCCACAATATCGAAAGGGGAGTAATACTTTTTTATTTTCAATTAAAGAGAGCTTTGAAAGCTGGTTGCAAAGACCCTGGCGCAAACACTATTATGCCGATACTATGCTCAGCCCTGCTATGTATCGAGCAATTGCCAAGAATACCGCCATTGTTTGGCCACATTTTGGGCAATCTGCACCCAAGGAATTGTTTACGCGTTTTAATCCAAACGGAAAAAACAGTAATGAAAATCAGTTGCGTTGTTTAGTTTCAGTCAATCGAAGCAGTAATTATAGCGAGCAGGAGTTGGAAATGTTGCGCTGTAGCGACAAAGCAGAAATTCAATATTATTGTCAGCTCAACCCTGACTTTGATCAAGGGATAGCGCTCTTTGTTATTATTCCAATAAATTTACAGCAGTTCGTGCAGACGACAATTAAATATCTAATGAAGTAAAATCGTATGCGCCAACAAAATAGTAGCGATTGAATAAATTAAGAATTTTGAGATAAAACCATGAATAAACAAGGGTAATATAGCCTAAATAATGATTTTACTCATTTAGTTGAGGCGTTTTACTGAACTGAAAGAGCCCAGGTATTAACTGGGCTTTTATGTGAATAACGATTATTTATTCTTTAAAAATATCGTTTAACATTCCAGCAAGACGGAAGCCTGCTTTGGCTATTTGCTCATTTAATATCGGAGTGTTTTTATACGCATACTGGTAACTTAATTCTTTATCTTCAGGGAAGTCATAGACTGTTTCTCTGTTCGATTTAGATTCTTTAGCCCAATCAAGATAAACGGTATCTTGCCATAGGTTAATGGTGTCAGGCGTTTGATTATTTAAAAAGTTAGCATATTCGGTATAAGAAAGTTTTTGATGCTCAATTATTGACGAATCCCACACAGCATGAAGTTTTGTTGGTTTTCCAAACCATTTTACGGTTATTTTATTACCGCCAAGGTCATCTCTGCGTCCAACATGAAGCGGTTGGTGAATATCGCCAACAAAGTGAATATAGAAAGCTAGTGCTTGCCATTTCTCTTCTTTGGTGATTTTTTTATCGCGAAGTTTTTTTTCAAAATCAGCTAAAGCTTTTAATATGTCGCCATCTTCATTTCTTTTTAGCCCCTTAAATACTTCGTCATCATCAATAGAAATATAATGCCAAGGCTTAGCATAATCCCATTTTTTATCTGAACGTATGTTATCAGGCCAATTAGCCATTTGAGCTAATGGTGCACCATCGGTTAGCTGCATTAGCGCCTTTTTGGCCGAAGGTTCTAAGTTATCTTCTGCTATTTTAGCAACCATACGATGCCCATTAGGGCCAAGTGCTAATGCTGATTTAATCGGCAAGTGTGCGAGTGTAATGACCATAACAGCCATCAAACTTTTATTTATCATCTACATAATCCTTGTTTTAGTGTTTTCTTATCTGCAGTAAACTATTTTATATCTAAGTATGAGTAAGCTTGGTAGAGCAGTAAAGAACTTTATTACTTGGAGAGGTTTTGCTGGCAGTTGCGAGATGCGAGTTGCATTAATTTATCATTAATGCAACTCATTCTGCTAACAAGAAGGTGAGTTGTAACCTACTTATTAAGTCTTCTTAACGATAATAGAGCAAGTCCTGTAAGTAAAAAGTAAAAAGTACCACCACTGGTGTCTTCCTTTGCTATTACTTCAGCGGCGACATTAATAGTAACAGCGGCTGAACTTGTTTTACCTTGATCATCAGTAACAGTCACGTTAAATATTAGGCTTTCATCTTTACCAACTTTCGGTGCAACAAAAGTAATGGTAGCTGTGTCATAAACAGCAATATCAGCAACTTTACCGCTAGTTTGTGTCCAAACATAGCTAGCAATACTACCATCACTATCTGCAGCCGTTGCGGTTAGTGTTACGTTAGCAGCTGAAGCAACTGATTGTTCATCACCAGCTGAAACGGTTGGTGCTGCATTAGCATCACCACCATCACTAGCAGCACCACAAGCTGAAGCATAAAGACTATCGACCCATTCAGGGTGATCGATAAAAGGATTACGGTTGCCTTGAAACTCATAGATAGTGTGGTTACGGTTTATTTCAAAGGTATCTATGGGGTCTTGTGAATGCCAATCAAACAAGGTACACAATTTACCTAGTTTGCCAGTACCATCACTCAATTTGCTCGTTGCTGTACCAACAGTATCAACTAAGATTAAATCAGGCATAGTACTTTCTGTACCTGCATCGTAACGTACATCCATATAAAACATCATACGGGCAACATCACCTTTAACGTCATCTCTTGGTTCCCAAGTATCTGCTGTGCTTCTGTTTTCAGGCGCTTCAGTATTAGCGGTACCACCAATATCAAAATCACGATTACCACGGTCACTATTCATCGATATATCAGTAGGGCGCAAATGATGAATATCGGTATAACCTAATTGGTTAGTCTCTGGAAAACCATGTGATTTAGCCCATGTATGCTCTCGATTCCAAAAATCCTGGTTACTTGAAGCAGAACCACTACCATTATCTGCTTTGGCAATTGAACGTCCTGAATAGAGTAAAATTATGTTATCAGCATTTGTAGCATCTTCATCGGTACTGGTTAGCGCGGTCCATACTTCTGAGTAGGTTAGCTGTTTATGATTAACACTGATGTCCGCTGTGATTGCTGCACGTAAACCGGCGGCTTCTGCAGCGTTTGCTTGGCTATAATAAGTTGCTTCGACATAAGTCGTTCGGTCAGCTATTTTTGCTAAATCAGGGCAGTTTGTACAAATTCCTGTAGCAGGTGTTGATCCATCACCAGTAGGCGTTCCAGCAGTCGGTAAAGCTTGTGAACCATCACAAGTTACTTCGCCACTACAGCCTAAACCATCAGCAGTATCTTTAGCAAAAGTAGCCCATTGTGTTGCTGGATCAAAAGCATCATCAGCAGTGGCATCACCTTCGGTAACCGAGTTTAGGCGACGTAAGGTATGATCTTTTGTTGAAAAATCACCGGTACCCCAATTGCTACCTGGGTCAACACCAAATTGGCCAAAGCTATCAACAATACCGGTATTGTTAATAAGTAAAATAGCATCATCACCATTAAAGTAAGTTACGCTTGTGTCTTCAATACCTTGAGGAGCATCAAATTTAAATAGTTCAGTTGCCGCCTGATTATAAACAACAATACTAGAGCCAGGTACAAGTAAACCTTGCAATAATAGCTCATTTGGTGAATCTGTCTTGCCATTTGCATAAAGCTCTAGTTTATAACCATCTACCGCTAAATCTACATCTGCTGTACCTAAGTTAGATATTTCAATGGCTTTATTACTGCCACCGCCTTCAACATACTCAGTGATAATAACAATGCCTTGGCCAGTGGATGCGCCGCCTTCAGTCGGTAAGGGTTGATTGCCATCACAGGCTGCTATACCAGAACATCCTAAACCGTCTGAGGTGTCTTTTGGAAAGGTTGCCCATTGTGTCGCGGGGTCAAAAGCATCGTCAGAGGTAGTATCACCTTCAGTGACTGATGTTAAGCGGCGTAAAGTATGATCTTTTGTTGAAAAATCACCTTCACCCCAGTTGCTGCCTGGGTCTGTTCCTAATTGTCCAAAACTGTCAACAACGCCATTAGCGTTTGAAAGTAATAGGGCATCATCACCATTAAAGTAAGTGGCACTTGAATCTTCAAGGCCTTGAGGAGCATCAAATTTAAATTCGGCAGTGGCATCCTTGTTATAAACAACAATGCTCGAGCCTGGCACTAATACGCCTTGCAATGATATACCGTTAGTTGTTTCTGTTTTACCGTTAGAATAAAGGTCGAGTTTATAACCTTCCGCGGCTAAGTCGACATTTTCACTACCAAGATTAGAAATCTCAATGGCTTTATTACTACCTCCACCTTCAATATATTCAGTGATCACAACATTAGCATGACTAGAAAGCACGCTAAGGCCGAGTACCGCTGTTAACATTTGTATTTTCATAATTTTCCTTTAGGTTGTTTGCTCAATGGTATTGAGTCTCTTCGTTAGTATTATTCAGTCATTAATGACCATTAGTGAATCTTAGTTAATTGCCTTCAAGCACCAAAAATAGCTGCTTAGCTATGTCGGTATTAGTTTGATGACGGTTAAAGGCTTTAGCGCCATTCCCGGTGGCAAAGACTTGTACGTCAATACCGGTATGGCCACTAGAAGTCCAACCGGTATTAGTTCTTGCATCAATTAATAATTTAATTTGCTCATAGATAGATTTTTCATCGCTGCGATCAATAAACAAATTAGCTTCTTGGTCGGTAATAATAAAGCCGAGTGCGTCTGTTAATTGCTGAGCAGAAATAGCTGTGTTTTGATGCGCTAATTTTGTTGAAATACTTTTAGGTGATACGGATAGGTTTTTTAAAAATTCAGGCTGCCAACGATAATCGCCATTAGCACCAAGGGTTAATCCACCAGTACTATGATCTGCCGTGGCAACTAATAAGGTATCATGACGATTTTCTACATAGTTCTTCAACCAAGTAAGTGTTTCGGCTAAATCTTGCATTTCAGCCATAGCAGCAGCAATATCATTACTATGACCCGCCCAGTCTATTTGACTTGCTTCAACAAGTAGTACATAACCTTGATTATTTTCTAAATGTCGTACACCAGCTTTAGCCATTGCCAGTAGATGGTTTTCATTTTTATTGTCAAGTGTCCAAGGTAGTCCGACCTCAGCAAATAAACCCAATACCGATTGTTGTTTATTAAGCGAAGTAAGTTTTGATAAGTCATCAATATATTGAAAACCTGCCTGCTTGAATTCGCTGACTAAGTCTCTGTCTGGGCGAATAAAATATTTGCTACCACCGCCGAGCATTAAATCAGCCTTAAAGTGACCGTTAATTTTTTCGTCAAAGTAACTGTCGGCGATTTCATTATAATTTTTGCGACTTTCATTGTGAGAAAAATAAGCAGCAGGAGTTGCATGGTTGATTTGGGAGGTAACCACTAAGCCCGTTTTCTTGCCTAATTGTTTTGCTCGCTCCATTAGCGTTAATAATGGTTTTTTATTTACATCAACGCCAATCGCACCATTATAGGTTTTATAACCGGTAGATAATGCAGTAGCGGCTGCGGCAGAGTCGGTAACGTAACCTTGGCTATTAACCGGATAAGTACTGGCCATGCCTGTTAGCAGTTCATCAAAAATAGTTGTTTCTACCCGTGGCGTATTTATATTATCCATATAATAACGATAACCCGTGGTATAAGCGGGTCCCATTCCATCGCCAATAACCATGATAATATTTTTAGCCTGCTTATCTTTGGCTGTTAACGTTAAATCAGCCCAAACCAAACGATGATCAGATGAAGCGGAGCGGGTTTCAATTAAGCGATAGAGTGGGCTGTCTTTCTTTGGCCAAAAAACACCATTATTTTGTAAGTTAATGCCAAGGCGAGAAGGTAAAACATAGTCTGCTTGCATACCCCAACCAGCGGTATGATTAGCAGCAAAAGGGCTGTTACTGTTTTTTATCCCTGCGACACTAGCAGGTGTCATATCATTGTTAATATAAGGACTAGCTAAAAGGTTACTAATACCTTCTTTACGGGCAGCACCTTCATCTTTAGAGGCGTTTTGATCACCCAAAATAATAAAGCGGCTGTCTAATGTTAAGCCACCTTTACCACCTTGGTCATCGTAAATATAATTGCCTTTGTTGGGGGTAATATAATCTTGCCAAAAGCGTATTTCGTCATGGTTTCTAGCACCATTACGGTCTTCTTCACCGTCGAACACCGGTGGTGTAGGGTGGCTTGCTAGTATATGAACAAGTTTACCTTGGACATTAATCGGAATATCCCAGTGCGATTTAGACGATAAACGCAGCATTTGCCATTCTTGTTCGTTATACCAGTGTTCTTTCGTACTTGGATTGATTGGCACTATGGCATTGGGCATATCTTTCCAAAGGAAATGTTGGAAAGTTCTAATATTATCTTCAACAATTGGATATTTAGATAGCACCAACATACCAAAATGACCTGGGAAGTGGCCATAACCTTGAGCGTCGCCAAGGTTATTAGTTTTTTTACCGTTATTGTCCAAATCAAAAGGTGTGCTTACACCAGTATTTACCGGTGCAAAATAATAATAAGGGTAATCAATGGCGGCTATTCCCTGTGGTGATTTACCTAAATATTGCTTTAAAAATATTTCAACGCCTTGTTTTGGATCGGCAATATAGTCAAATTCATTAAGGAGAATAATATCAGGGCGGTTACGTTGAATAATTTCAGCAATATTCTTAATTTGTTGACGATCGTCTTTAAGAGCAGCGATAAGTTCAACACCTGACCCTATTTTATTGTTAGGTAGGTAATTAGTTGCGTCCATGCTGACATTAAATGTTGCTACTCTAATGTGAGGTTGTTGGTCTATTGCAGGTTGAATAACGGATGCTTGAGTGACAAAAACAACTAATAAAAGCGGTAAAGCTAGCTGAATAAAATTAATTTTCAGCGGTTTATAGGTCTTTTTATGTTTAATTTTAGTCAGTAATTGTATTTTAAATTTCATATGTTTATCACAATTTCATGTACTTATATTAGTAGGTGAATAAGTCATTAATCAAACATAACTTGTCACTTGTGTCAGGTTATGTTTAGAATGTAAAATAAATTAACCATATGGTCAAGTTTTCTTTGTCCATGAGTATAAACAGATAAAATGTTAAGGAATAGTAGAATGTTTAGAGATATTCCCTTTATTGATTTACACCGCCATTTAGACGGCAATATAAGAGCAAAAACAATTCTGGCATTAGGACAACAGCATGGTATCGAATTACCCGCAGATAATTTGACTGATTTATTACAGCATGTACAAATTCAAGGTAAAGAAAGTAACTTAGTCTCTTTTTTACAAAAACTTGATTATGGCGTTAGCGTGTTAGCTAATTTAGAGGCATGTAAACGTATCGCTTATGAAAACGTTGAAGACGCTTTTTTGCAAGGGCTTGATTATGCTGAATTAAGATTCTCTCCTTATTATATGGCTATGGAACATAAGCTCAACGTCACCGACGTGGTTGCTGCAGTGGTCGACGGCGTAAAGTTAGCGCAAAAAGATTTTCCTGTCCAAATTAACCTTATTGGTATTTTAAGTCGTACCTTTGGTGTTAATGCCTGTTTTGAGGAGTTACATGCCTTACTTGCACACAAAAATGAACTTGTCGCGGTCGATTTAGCTGGAGATGAGTTAGGCAAGCCAGGCCAACTCTTTGTTGAACACTTTGCTTTGGTTAATAAAGCCGGCTTACAGGTGACTATTCATGCCGGTGAAGCGGATGGAGCATCGAGTATCTATCAGGCTATCAATGAATTACATGCAACCCGCATTGGCCATGCTACTCACGCTGTGGGTGATGAAAAATTAATGGATTATATGTATCAGAATAATATCGCCATTGAATCATGTTTAACGTCAAATTATCAAACAGGGACAGTCAAAAATATCAGTCAGCATCCCGTTAAAACATTTCTTGATAGAGGTCTACTTGTTTGCCTCAACAGTGACGATCCTGCTGTGCAGGGGTGTGACATAAAATATGAATATCAGCATGCGGCACTTGAAGCGGGGCTTAGTCAAGCCCAGTGTCGTACATTGCAAGATAACGCGTTAAAAATGGCTTTCTTATCTGACCATGAAAAGCGAGTCTTAAGACAGACAGCAATGAAGAGGGGTTGAGAAGTGTCATAACATAAACGCTAATATTACGGTGTTTATTTGTTGGAGTTGGCTGTGCTAAAGCCTTTAGCAATCTAACTTTGACCAACTAGGTATGACTTATCGCAGATAGTGCAGCAGTCTTACTAACAATCATAAGTAGTTGATATAGTGATTTAAGTTATCTTGATTGCCGTCAATAGCACTATAAAAATTAATTTTTTTTGGTAAATAACAGCAATACATTAAAGTTTTAACCTCGTTGTTATGACCTGTCTATAGATTCAATTTATCAGCTAAATTGCTAGTGGCATCATCATTAATATTATCGATAAATATTGCTGTTGTAGTATCCGAGTAATTGGTGGTTATTCGATAATATCCTATTGACCTAAGTAGAATCTTAGTTTAGATTAAAAACCTGACTATATAGTCAGGTTTTTAATATCAATACTCAAAATAAATAAAATGCTGTATTTGGTCTTAGTCTCCATTGTCATCAAAATAATAATAAAATCAAAATAACAGGGAATAACATGGATACGAATATACTACGCAGCATTTTGGGGATTTTTGTCCTTTTAGCTATTGCCTATTTCGCCTCGTCAGATAGAAAGAACATTAATTGGCGAACGATTATTGGTGCACTAGTGTTACAAATATCTCTGGGTGCTTTTGTGTTATATATCCCCGCAGGTAAAGATATCTTGTTGAGTGTTGCTAGCGGTGTATCTAATGTTATTGGCTATGCCAATGACGGTATTAGCTTTATATTTGGCGAACAAATAGGTGAAAAAAGCTTAGGCTTTATGTTCGCTTTCCATGTTTTACCCGTCATCGTCTTTTTCTCGGCGTTGATTGCCGTGCTTTATTATATTGGTGTAATGGAGTTGGTGATTAAGTTTATTGGTGGTGGTTTACAAAAACTTCTTAAAACCAGTCAAGCAGAATCTATGTCAGCGACCGCAAATATTTTTGTTGGTCAAACCGAAGCGCCTTTAGTGATAAAACCTTTTTTGCCTAAGATGACCCGCTCTGAACTTTTTGCGGTAATGGTGGGTGGCTTAGCATCGGTAGCAGGATCGGTAGTCGCCGGTTACGCTGGTATTGGTATTGATTTAAAATACCTCATCGCTGCTAGCTTTATGGCTGCCCCTGGCGGCTTGCTGATGGCAAAAATGTTAGTGCCTGAAACTGAACAGCCGAACGACAATTTAGACGATATGAAAAGCGATGTTAAAGAGGCCGTTAATGTTATTGATGCAGCCGCCACCGGAGCATCTAATGGCATGATGCTCGCGCTAAATGTTGGTGCTATGTTATTAGCATTTGTTGCTCTACTGGCGATGGTAAACGGTTTGCTAGGTGGCTTTGGAGAATGGTTCGGCCTACAAAACCTAAGCTTACAACTGATTTTAGGTTATATTTTTCAACCGGTCGCTTATCTTATTGGGATCCCTTGGCATGAAGCAAACATGGCTGGGAGTTTCCTTGGTCAGAAAATTATCATCAATGAATTCGTCGCCTATCTAGATTTTATTACTGTTGCTGATCAATTAAGTGCCAGAACCCAAGCCATTATCACCTTTGCACTTTGTGGTTTTGCTAACTTATCTTCCGTGGCTATTTTATTGGGCGGCATGGGTAACATGGCACCTTCTCGTCGCCCCGATATTGCTAAGCTTGGCATGAAAGCGGTTCTCGCTGGGGCTATGGCTAACCTGATGAGCGCAACTATTGCGGGAATTTTTATCTAATTTACCTCATTAATTTAAACGAATAAACAAACGAATAAACAGAAACTTTTTAACAGGAATTATTATGCAAGCACAACTATCTCAACTAGAACAATTAAAAACCATGACAACAGTCGTTGCTGATACGGGGGATATTGAAGCCATAGCAAAATTTTCACCAATGGATGCGACGACTAATCCTTCATTATTATTAAAAGCTGCTGCTATACCTGCTTATCAAAACTTACTGACAGAAGCTGTTAATTGGGCAAAAAGTCAGACTAAAGACAAAGCCATTGAAGTCAGTCTTGCGGCTGATAAATTATCAGTATTAATTGGCTTAGAAATTTTAGCGATTGTACCCGGTCGTATTTCTACTGAAGTTGATGCACGTTTATCTTTCGATAAAGAAGCAAGTATTGTTAAGGCCCGTCAACTTATCGCTATGTATCAAGAAGCCGGTATTGGTAAAGAACGTATTTTGATAAAAATGGCGTCAACTTGGGAAGGTATTCAAGCGGCTAAACAACTTGAGCAAGAGGGGATTCAATGTAATTTAACCTTGTTATTTAGTTTTGCTCAAGCAAAAGCTTGTGCTGAAGCACAAGTGTATTTAATTTCACCCTTTGTTGGTCGAATTCTTGATTGGCACAAAAAAGATACTGGTCGTGATAGCTATTTAGCCAATGAAGATCCTGGGGTGATTTCTGTTACAGAAATTTTTAATTATTACAAACAGCATGACTACAATACTGTGGTGATGGGCGCAAGTTTTCGTAATATCGATGAAGTTATCGCTCTTGCTGGCTGTGACAGATTAACGATCAGTCCACCATTAATGAGTGAATTATCAGATAATTATCAAGGTATAACGCAGCAATTAATGCCTGCAACTCGTGTTCAAGATAAACCCGTAGCATTAACTGAAGCTGAGTTTCGCTGGGAAATGAATCAAGATGCGATGGCAACAGAGAAACTAGCAGAAGGTATTCGTAACTTTGCCATTGACCAGTGCAAGCTCGAAGTGCAACTAAGCCAATTATTTTAAGATAACTTTAGGAAACCCTTCATGCTAATGGATACTTTTAACGACACTTTAGGACAACACTCATGTTAATGGATACTTTTAACGATAAGTGGCGAGAACTTCAACAACACTTGCTTGAGATAAAAAGTAGCCATTTGCGTGACTTGTTTGCCAGTGATCCACTACGAGCAGAAAATTTATCGGTTAGTGCTTGTCGCTTAAATTTAGATTATTCAAAAAATCGCATTACTGAGAAAACGCGCGCTTTGTTAATCGAGTTAGCCGAATCAGCGCAATTAGCTGAAAAAAGAGAGGCGATGTTCGCTGGTGCGCCGATTAATAATACTGAAAACAGATCGGTATTACACACCGCTTTGCGACAACAAGACAGTACACCCGTACTTGTTGACGGTGTTGATATTATACCTCAAATCAAAGCGGTGCGTCTTAAGGTAGAAGCAGTCGTTAACCAAGTGCGTGACAAGAGATGGTTAGGTTATAGTGGTAAATCTATTACTGATGTCTTAAATCTAGGTATTGGTGGCTCTTTCTTAGGGCCTAAAATAGTGACCACTGCATTAAAGCCTTATGTTGAAGGTGGGCCTAAACAGCATTTTGTGGCCAATATAGATGGAAATCATCTACATGATGTTTTAACTCATTTAAACCCTGAAACAACCTTGGTGTTGATCGCATCAAAGTCTTTTAATACTCAGGAAACTCTGACGAATTCCGAGTCTACTCGCCAATGGTTTTATGACTATGGTGTTACGTTTGAGCAGCTAAACCGACACTTTATTGCCATATCATCCAATGTAACTAAAGCGGTCGAATTTGGTATTAATGGTGACAATGTTTTTCCGATGTGGGATTGGGTTGGGGGACGATATTCATTATGGTCAGCTATTGGCATGCCTATTGCGATGGCAATAGGTAATCAAGGATTTACTGAATTACTAAAAGGTGCTGCCGATCTTGATAAGCATTTTAAAGAGGCACCGCTTGAGCAAAACTTACCGGTACTCATGGGGATGTTAGGGGTGTGGAACCATAACTTTTTTGGTTGTCAAACTCATGCTTTATTACCATACAGTCATTATTTACGTGGTTTTCCTGCGTATGTACAACAGATGGACATGGAGTCTAACGGTAAAAGCTGCCAGCTTAATAATGAAATTGTCAGCAGTACTACCGGTCCGGTTATTTGGGGCGCAGAAGGCACGAATGGTCAACATGCTTTTCATCAGTTATTACATCAAGGTACGTCAGTAGTACCGGTTGATTTTATTCAGCCATTAGTTGCTGAACATAATATGAACGGTCACCAAGATATGCTCGTTGCCAATTGTTTTGCACAAAGTAAAACGCTAATGCAAGGTAAAACACATCAACAAGCCTATGATGAACTTGTCGCTTCAGGTATGGAAGAAGCATTAGCCAAAGTGATTGCCAAACATAAAGAAATGCCAGGGAATCGACCATCGAATACCTTGACCTTTGACCGATTAACACCTTACCAACTTGGGACGCTAATTGCTTTATATGAGCATAAAGTCTTTGTTCAAGGGGTTATTTGGAACTTAAATTCCTTCGACCAATGGGGTGTCGAGCTTGGGAAAATATTAGGTGATGATATATTATCTCGCATTGGACAGCCTAATAATACTGAACTTTCAGACAGTTCGACAGAATTACTCCTTGCGCAATACCGAGATGCTAATAGATCATTGATGTAACATTAGGCCTTCTTTAAATACTCAATAAAAATCAATGATTAATAACCGAGTAAGACTATGTATCAATAATAGTTTACTCGGTTTTTTTATTTAATCTGTTGGCAAATTGAAAAGCCAATTTATTGTTAGTAAATACGTTTATCAAGGGACCAACTAGGGTCCTTGAGTTAAGGCTTCAATGATTAAAACTTTAGTTCGTCTAAAAAAGACTGACCATAATCCATTGCGTCTAAGGTAAATAAACTGGCTAAAGTTTGTCCCAAATCGGCAAAACTATTGCGCTGGCCTAAGTTTATCGAATCGATATGATTGTGATAAGCGATAACTGGCACGAATTCACGCGTATGATCATTGCCTGGCCAAGTAGGATCACAACCGTGATCAGCGGTTAATAGCAGTAAGTCATCATCAGCCATTTGATCTAAAAACTCCGCTAAACGCTCATCGAAATATTCTAACGCTTCGCCAAACCCGACAGGGTCACGTCGATGACCAAAGTCTTGATCAAAATTAACTAGATTGGTAAAAATAATACTCTTATCTGCTGCGGTTTTCATATGTGCGAGCGTTGCATCTAATAACGCAGGTAGTCCGGTTGCTTTGGTTTTGATACTAATACCCTGATGCGCAAAAATATCGGCAATTTTACCGACACTTATCACCGTACCATCGGCTTGCGTTAATTTTTCTAATACGGTGGTCGCTGGAGGTAATACTGAATAATCTCTGCGATTACCTGTTCGCTCAAAATCGGCAGGAATCTCACCAATAAAAGGGCGAGCGATCACACGTCCTATATTTAACGGATCGAGTATTACCCGCACTTGTTGACAATATTTATAAAGATTATCTAAGCCAAAGTGTTGTTCATGGGCGGCAACTTGGAAAACACTGTCGCCTGAGGTGTAACAAATAGGTAAACCTGTTTTTATATGTTGTTCGCCTAAATTAGCGATAATATCGGTACCAGAGGCATGGCAATTTCCTAACATATCAGCATAACCTGTGGCTTGGTTTATTTGTGCCATGAGCTCTGCTGAGAAGCTATTTTTCTTATCAGTAAAGTAAGTCCAATCAAATAAAACCGGCACTCCTGCCATTTCCCAGTGACCACTAGGGGTATCCTTACCAGTACTTATTTCAGCAGCGTAACCATAAGCCCCTTTCGTTGGCTTAACGGGTTCAACACAAAGCGTGCGACCTGACGCTTGTTGACAAGCCTTAACTAAGCCCAGTTTACTTAAATGAGGAAGCTTTAAAGGGCGTCCTTTAATTTCTTGAAATTTTTCAGCTAAATTTGCAAAGGTGTTGGCGTTAACATCACCAAAAGCTTCTGCATCAGGGGCATGACCTAAGCCAAAACCGTCAATGACCAAAATAATTACTCTCGACATAATTGTTCTCATTTTATAAATTTATTTAAAGAAGGGGATAAAAAGTTAAGGCGACTTTACAGTCGCCTTAATAATGGATTCATCTCAGTTGAGTATCAATAATTAGGTAATGAGTTGATGTATCACAGGTTCAACAATAACTGGCGCTACTGAAATTTCAACCGCACTTAAGTATTGTTTAATCGCTTGAGTTGCTTGAGCGTCATCTTTGGCATGAACAATAGCAATGATGTCACCTTCAGCGACTTTCGTGCCTTTTGGTTTAATATCACTAAAGCCGACACTGTAATCTAAGCTTTGATTATGGTCGACACGACCACCACCCATTTCTACTAATGCCATACCTATAGCACGAGTATCCATAATGCCAATGTAACCAGCTTTTGAGACAACGATGTTTTTAGTCATATTAGCTTTAGGCAGTAAACTTTCACTGTGGGTTAATAAATTAGCTGGGCCACCCATCGCGGTGATCATTTTGCCAAATATTACAGCGGCTTTACCTGATGTTAATGCTTCTTCGGCTAACGTTGTTGCTTGTTCAATATCACGGGCTATTTTACTGGTTAATAACATTCGAGCAGCAAGGGCTATGGTGACTTCATGCAACCTTGGCTCACGATATTTTCCAGTCAAATAGTCAATAGTTTCTTGTATTTCAAGTGCATTACCCACTGTGGTACCTAGCGGCTGATTCATATCAGTGATTAATGCTTGTGTCGGTGTTCCTGCGCCATTGGCGACTGAGACAATTGAATGAGCTAATGCTTGAGCTGATTCAATATCGGCCATCATCGCGCCATTGCCTACTTTTACATCCATGACTAAAGACTCGAGGCCAGCTGCTAATTTTTTTGATAAAATAGAAGCAGTGATCAATGGGATGGATTCTACTGTGCTCGTTACGTCACGAATTGAATAAAGACGTTTGTCGGCTGGTGCTAAATCTTTGGTTTGTGAAATAATTGCTGTGCCTTGCTCTTTAACTGTTGCTTGGAACTCTGCAAGGCTAGGGCGAACATTAAAACCAGGGATGGCCTCTAATTTATCAACCGTACCACCAGTATGACCTAAACCTTGTCCTGCAATCATTGGCACATTAGCCCCACATGCCGCGACTATTGGTGCTAGCATTAAGCTTACTTTATCACCAACACCACCCGTTGAATGTTTATCTACAATGGGTTTGTTTAATTTATTATGCCAATCAACAACCGTACCCGAGTCACGCATAGCCATGGTTAGATTAACAACTTCATCGGTTGTCATGCCATTAAGCCAAATAGCCATAGCCATAGAGCCAACTTGTGCATCGGTGAAATCACCTGTTTTAAGACCGTCAACAAAGCATTGAATTTCATCTACAGTTAAAGCTTGTTTATTACGTTTTTGACGAATGATATTTTGAGGTAAGTGCATACTGATCCCTTTAGATAATAATTGAGTTGAAAAGCATTAGGTAACAATTATGTAAACGTCCATGCTTTTTAATTTGTTAATTGGTTGCTAATAGCATAGCTATGTATTGCTTTTATTTAGTATTATAGTTGAGCCATAACTAGCTGTTTAATACATTTAATAGCCATATATTGTGTTTTCCTGACTCATGTGTCAAGATCTAATCGTGTTTTTCTGACCAATTGGTCAGATTATTATACTATGCCCGTTGTTTTACTAAAAGAGTATTGTCATGTCCCTGTTAGAAGCCTTTGGTTATGTTGCAAGTGTGCTAATTGCCTTATCGTTAATGATGTCTAATATCAAACGATTGCGTTGGATAAATTTATTTGGTGCTGCTGCCTTTAGTGTTTACGGGTACTTTATTGATGCCTACCCTGTTTTTATTTTAAACGGTTGGATAGCTTTGGTTGATGTATACTATTTAATCCGTATTTATCAAGAAAAAGATCAATTTGATTTAATTAAATTAAAATCAGTGGAATCATCTTTTTTCAACTTGTTAAAGGAACGTTACGGTAAAGATATCATTGGCTTATGTAAAAACTTTCAGTGGCAGCAACTTGATGATGCCGTGGTATTGTTATTGTTTAGGAACATGAAACCCGTAGGATTATTTGCTTATCGGGAGTTAGATGAGGACGGTAAGGTTGAAGTGCTACTCGACTATATCATTCCCGAAGACCGAGATTTTAAAGCAGCCAAATTTATGTTCTCTGCTGAACAAAATCAACTAAGACAAGAAGGTATTAAACATTTAATCGTCGAGCCATCAGATGATGCTCATGAACTTTACTTGAGACGGGTTGGCTTTACCAAAAAGGCTGATCATTACGAATTATTAATCAATTGAGTGTACTGAAGACCGCAAGCAGATAAATACCGGGTTTAAAAGGGCAAACAATAAAATCCCGCCATCACCTTAAATGAAGTGGCGGGGTGTTCGCTATTAGCGCGTTAGTTCTTTTGTGAATTTTCTAAATCTTTAATCTGCACGGCTATTTTTTCTGCTTCAGCAGTGATCATCGAATATGACTTTATATCTCCATTTCTTTGCGAAAACATCGCTTGTTCAAGCTTAGCTTCATAGAGTTTATTTAATTTTTTTATCGGGTCTTTTTTAAATATTCCAAACATTTTATTTACCATTGAGTTGGTTACTGTTAGTTATACGTATACAAATCGATTTTAGTTTTTATTATTTACATTTTAATTAAAAACTTATTGTATCGTGCTACGTGTTGCAAAAATTTATTCTCATTATAAGAGGGAAAAATGGAAAAAAATAAATTCAGCTCAGAATGGTCCTTACTCCAAAATCAGTTTGACAGCTATGAGAAACATTCGCTTTATATAAAACTTATTGCCGTTATCGTTTTACTAATAGCCATTATATCGAATGTAATCACGATTCCTATCTTTTTAATCTTAGTCGTTTTATGGCTTCAAGATGCTGTTTGGAAGACATTTCAATCACGTATTGAGACACGGCTTTTACAGCTGGAAAAATATATTTCAGCCGACAGTAGTGAAAATGTATGTCAATTTAACTCTGAATATCATAAAGTTAGCTTATCAGGTCTTGCCTTAATTAAAGAATATGCCTGCCAATCAATTAGGCCTACTGTTGCATTTCCTCATGTAGTATTGATATTCATCTTATGGGTTCAGCATGTGTTGTAGTGGGTTAGCTTATATTGATAAATCACTTATGACTTTAGATAACTATTGTTTTATTCGCGCTAATATCGCGTTATTTTTTGGATAATTATTATGAACTTAGACAAATCGACTAAACGTATTGATAAAAGAGTTAAGAAAGGATTTCAAGGCTACCCACAAATTTCATTAGCTTATTTTGGTCAGTCAGCTGATTGTGCTACTGAAGTTGTGGTTGGTTTTATTGCCGCTGAAGGTGATGCTCCACAAGAGCAAAAATTTACCAGTAAAGGTGATGCGAGAAAAGATGAAACTATTCAAACAACACTATTAAAAGTTATTGAACGTGCGGATGCAAAAACAGTGGTAGAAGTTGCGGGTGTTACCCTTATTAAATAATATTGCTGGCTAATTACTGTCTGTTAATAGTTCAGTTAATAGGTCAGTGAATATTGAGTTTAAAAATTAAAGATGACCATAATTTATAGATTTTCTGACGACCATATAAAGCAAGTTCACCAGCTTTATAAAAGTGTATGGTGGGGTAAAGAACGCTCACTCGAAGACACTCAAAATTGTATTCGTGGTTCTCAAATTTGTATTGGTATTCTCGATGTAGACAATGAGCTCATTGGTTTTACGCGAATTCTAAGCGACTTTATCTATAAAGCAATCATCTTTGATGTGATTGTAAGCGCCTCTCATCGTGGTAATGGTATAGGTCAGCAATTGATGAGCCTGGTTAAAAACCATGATAAATTAGTCAAAGTAAAACATTTTGAATTATATTGCTTACCTGAACTGGAGAGCTTTTATAAAAATCTTGGTTTTTCAACGGATGTCGGTGGTATAAAATTAATGCGCTGCAGCAACCGTTAATTTTTATATAAAAGCCTAGCCATGCTTTAGTTGAACTACGGGCAATGCTATTAAGCTATTATTTCTAAAAAAGATCGACTTAGCCTATTGATTTATTATTACAGATAGGATTTAATCCACATGTCGGTTATTAGAATAAATACTCAAATTGTATGTTTTTAATAATCAACCAGAAGAGGAGCAGTAGCTAGGTAGATAACACGAAGAACCACCATTCTTTTGACTGTTATTGAGGGAGACTATTGCCGAGAGTAATTAGCGAGTGGCGTTATTTATTCGGTTACTAGGGCTGAATCCCTAGGATTGTCACCTCTAGTTAGTATATTAAGTGCTAATTAGATTATGGTGGAGAGCTTCTGGCTGAAAAGTTTAGTTTATCTTACCAAGAACACTTCTTAATTCAGCCATGCTCTTCCTTGAAGTTTAAAAGTTACCCTATAATTATTACTGGGGGCTTAATTAGGGAGACCTTAGATGTCATTATTACCTTTTACTGTTGCAAAATTTGGCGGCACAAGTCTAGCTGATCATCAAGCGATGTTACGATGCGCTCAGATCATTAAAAACGATGCAAGTAACAAAGTTGTTGTCGTATCTGCAAGTTCAGGCGTTACTAATTTACTGGTTCGTTTAAGTCAAAAAGATGTATCTCAGCATGAACAATTAACAATCATTAGCAGTATTCGCGCTATCCAATTTAATATTACCCAACATTTAGCTGAAGAAACACAGCTAAACTTTCAAATTGATCAACTGCTAAATGAGTTAAGCGAGTTCTCTAACGCACAATCACTTAATTATTGCCCACGCATAGCCGATGCAATTTTGTCATTTGGTGAACAAATGAGTTCATGTATCTTTGCACAAGTCCTTAAATCTGTTGGTGTTAATGGCGAAATGTTTGATGTTCGCCAAGTCATGAAAACCAACGCATTATACGGTAAAGCCGTTGTTAACCTTGAGATGCTCGCTAAGAACGCACAGCAATTTCTTATGCCTTTGCTGGTTGATAAAGTTATCGTTACCCAAGGTTTCATTGGTCAAGACGAGGACGGTCATACGACAACCCTAGGCCGTGGCGGATCTGATTACAGTGCCGCACTTTTAGCAGAAGCGTTACATGCCGATAATCTTTCTATTTGGACTGATGTTGTCGGTATTTTTACCACAGACCCACGTATTACCGAGCATGCCCGTGCTATTAAAGAAATCAGTTTTGGCGAAGCGGCTGAAATGGCGACCTTTGGCGCAAAAATTCTTCATCCGGCAACACTCATTCCTGCGATGAGAAAGAATATTCCGGTTTTTGTTGGTTCAAGTAAGGAACCAGAGAAGGGGGGTACACGCATTCAACAGTTTGTTGAATCGAGCCCAATATACCGCTCAATAGCCTTACGTAGAGAGCAAACATTAGTAACGGTAAAGAGTCCTGCTATGCTACATGCTAGTGGTTTTCTTGCACAAGTCTTTGGTATTTTAGCCAAACATGAACTGAGTGTTGATTTAATTACCACCAGTGAAATCAGTATTGCGCTAACCTTCGATAACCCTACGGGTTCGACGCAAGCGCTTTTAAACTCAACCGTTGTTGAAGAATTAGAACAGCTTTGTGAAGTGACCGTAGAGCACGGTTTATCGTTAATAGCGGTTATAGGAAATAAAATGCATCGCAGTAATGGCGTTGGTACCAGTATTTTTGAAACTATCTCAGGGATAAACGTGCGGATGATTTGTCATGGCGCCAGTGAACATAACTTATGTTTCTTAGTCGACGAGAAACAAGCAAATGAAACCGTTGAAAAGCTACACAATGCCTTATTTTCATAAGCTTTAAGCGTATTATTTCTTTGGTCAGTACAGAAAAAAGATAAAACACCTTGCCGTGTTTTATCTTTTATTTATCACGATTCGTAACTTAACGGATCGGTAACATTATTATCACTGAAAGCTTCTAAACGCTCTTGGCAGGCACCACATTTTCCACAGGCTTTTTCACGGCCGTTATAACACGTCCAAGTATTATCATAGCTTAAGCCCATTTTTAATCCATCGGTTAAAATATCACTTTTAGTAACCGTTAAATAAGGGCTAAATATTTCTACTGACTCGTAGTTAGCTATTTTACACACCTCATTCATTTTCATTACAAATTCGGGACGACAATCAGGATATATTGCATGGTCTCCTGAATGTGCGCCGTAATAAACTTGGCTAGCCCCCACTGAAACGGCATAACCGACCGCAAGTGATAACAAAATCATGTTACGGTTAGGTACAACCGTTGATTTCATACTTTCAGCTTCGTAATGACCTTCAGGAATATCAATATTGTCGGTTAATGAAGAACCAGCAAGTAATTGATTAATAGATGATATATCGATAATTTTATGGTTTACATCAAGTGATTGACAAACCGTACTGGCAAATTCAATTTCTTTGACATGACGCTGTCCGTAATCAAAGGTTAATGCGAACACTTCTTTGCCATCATGCAAGGCGCGATTAAGAACAGTGAATGAGTCCATGCCACCAGAATAAATAACAACAACTTTGTTTGTCATTTCTAAAGTCTCTTAGGGTATAATTAATATCGCGCATTTTACTTCAATTTACACCAGCAATAAACAGGCAAAAACCCCGATGACCGTAAAATACAAAATTAATGAATTATTTGAAACTATTCAAGGAGAGGGCGCTTTTACCGGTCAACCTTCAATTTTTATCCGTTTACAAGGTTGCCCCGTTGCTTGCTCGTGGTGTGATACTAAGCATACTTGGGCAATAAACCTTGAAGATGAAGTAACACCGAATGCTATGTTAACAAAAGAAGCTGAATCTCAAACGTGGTCAGCGCTTACGGTTAAAGATATTTTAGCGATGATAACGGCAGAAGGTTATCAAGCCAAACACATTGTTATCACAGGCGGTGAGCCAGCGATGGTTGATTTACTCCCTCTGTGCCAAGCACTTGAAACCAATGGTTTTAGTTGTCAATTAGAAACATCGGGTACTTTTGAAATACAGGTGACGGATAAGTGCTGGGTGACTGTTTCACCCAAAGTAAACATGAAGGGTGGCTACAAAATATTAAACTCAGCGATGTTACGTGCCAATGAAATTAAACATCCAGTGGCGACTGAGCAGCATATAGACGACTTAAAAGCGTTATTAGCCGAACATAATATTGTTAACACCCAAGTTTATTTGCAACCGATCAGCCAAAAAGAACGGGCAACAGCGTTAGCAATAAAAAGCTGTATTGAAAATAATTGGCGTTTATCCGTTCAAGTACATAAATATTTAGGTATAGAGTAAATAATTACTTTACCTGCAATGGCAAAGTAATCGACACCGTGACACCTTGCGGATTATGATGATTACTTGCCACGATATGCCCCTGATGAAATTCACAAATCAAACGGGCAATATATAAGCCTAATCCCAAATGAGGGGTCTTATCTTCTTTCATTTGCGGTGTTTCACGCATTGAAACCATAGAATCAAAAAGTCGCTCTTCCATCGTGTCGGGTAATAACGTGCCGTTATTGCTAACGTGAATGGTGATGTCTTTATTTTTCAACGCTGTAGTTATGAAAAGTTTACTATCTTCACTAAACTCTACGGCATTAGTGACAACCTTATCTAATAATTGCGCTATATGCTCAGGCGATCCCACCAACATTACTTTTTTATCTGAGGCCAAATACTCAATAGTAAAGTTAGGGTATATCTGCTGATATCCTTGTACACAACCATTAAGCACATCAAAGAGATTAAAACTGACCTTGTCAGTTTGATTGAGCATTTGTTCAAGACGAGTCGCTTCACTCATATTGGTTAATATATTGTTTAAGCGATTAATACCACTTTGGGCACGGTCAATGTAAGCGGAACTTTTCTCAGGCAAGGCTTGTAAAGACAAATTTTCTAAGGATGTTCTAACAATCGCTATCGGGGTGCGGAGTTCATGTGAGAGTCGTGACGACATATTTTCTAAGTAATGATTGTATTGGCTTAAACGATTTACTGCCGTAGAAAAACTGCGAGAGAGGTCGCCAATTTCATCATTGGCTGTTGATACTTGCATACTCTCGGCTATCTCGTTATTGATTCGACCGTGTTCATCAATAGCAATTTCTGCCTGATTACGCAGTTGGCGAATGCGATTTGAAATACGTGACGCAAAAAAGAAAAAAGCGAAAGCACCCAATAACATAATCGCTAAAATTGACGTAAACAATTTCTCTAAGGCTTTATTTCGTACACTGAGAATGCCATTGGTTGTTTCTTCAACAATGACCGCACCGTTGACCTTATCGCTGATATAGATAGGGTATGCAGCTGATATGATAACCGCTTTTTTATCTGTGGTTAATCGCCATTGAGATTTTGGCATACCCGCAAGTGCGGCTTCAATATGTTCACCCGTTAGGTTTTGCGTGTCGTAAAGACGGTCAATAAAATCATCTTGAGGTTTGTTGAGCAAATGTTGAAATAACGGTTGTAAGTATTTTTGTGTCCAAGCATACCAAGAGCCATCGTTATCAGAGTTATTGATGTTTTTTTGCCATAAGCCACTGGCTTTTTTTATGTCGCCACTTTTTGCTAGTACGCGATGATGTTGATCAACCACCCAAATACGTGACTGTGTGTAACTCATGCCCTTTACTATGCGTTCAATTTCAGGTGACGGCACCAAAATGGTACCTAAGGTTGCTGCGCTACTTGGATCTGCACTGCCTATTATTGTTGTGGCTGCACTCAATGGCGTATCAACATCATGAATGGCAAAGGCTAAGCGGTCACTGATTTTAGTTAAAGGGATGCGTAGTTCAATATTATAACCTTGCTCGGTATCGCGCCATTGGCCCTGAATGAAGCTAACGGGCCTTGGAAATTGAAGCCGTTCATTACTTTCAAGGTCATTAATGCGATAGGCAGCAAGCCACCCCTGATTTTTATTACTGACGATAAAACGTTGGAAATTGCCATTAATATCGTTGAATGATAATTCCAGATGATCATTTTTGTTGATGGCTCGAGCATTTTCATCACGATAAATAACCGTATCGTCGATCACCTGAATAAAAAAGTATAAGTATTTATCATATTTTCCAACAGCGGCACTGAAATGATTAGTGAGCTTATCAACGCTTAATTGCTGACCAAGCTGGTTATTAACCCCATAGTAGTGGGACTTTTCTTGAAAACTTGGCCAGTCGTTGGGTAAACCGTCGAGATTTATCGCTTGAGATAATTGATAACCGTAAAGGTCTTTACCTTTTTCAACGTCGGGTAAAAAACTGGCTTGGTTATTAAAAAGGTTAGGGCGTTCATGCAACGAAGTCGCGAGGGCTCTTGCTGTTCCTATGATTGTTTGTTCCTGACCAAAGCGTAAATACTTTTCCATTTCCCATACGTATTGATAACCAAACCAGGGAATGGCAAAGAGAAAACTAGACAGGAGTAGAAGCTTAGTTCGTAAGCCGAAACGAAAATTGAGCTTATTTTTCATCTTTGTTCCAACGATAGCCCATGCCATAAACTGTTTCTATGCAGTTAAAGTCTTTATCTATTTGGTTAAATTTTTTACGAATGCGTTTTACATGGGAAGTAATGGTACTGTCATCGACATAGATGTTGGAGTCTTTCATCAGTTGTTGACGGTTCTTAACATGTCCGGGGTTTTTAGCTAAGGCAAAGACCATCCAAAATTCGGTGATCGTTAAATCAACACTTTGTTGCTGCCAAATAATGCTCATTCGTTGATTGTCGATAGTTAGCGGCCCTAATGTGAGTAAACTACTTTCAGCAGTTGGCTGTTTTAGTGCTTCTTGGCGACGAAAGAGGGCTGCAATGCGCGCTGATAAATGTGGCAGGCTAATATCTTTAGTTAAATAATCGTCAGCGCCAATACGTAATCCTGACACCGTATCAACATCATTATCACGCGCAGTTAAAAAAATAATAGGCAAGGTCGTTGATATATTCCTAAGCCATTGGCATAGGGTAAAACCGCCGTCATATTCTTGCTCTAAGCCAATATCTAATATCACAAGGTGAGGCAAACTTATTGCAAAGGCCTTACAGGCGTTTTCTCTATTAGCAAAGGTCTGCACTTGATAACCTTGAACGCGCAGCACATCCGCATAGTTTTCTCTTATAGCGGCTTCATCTTCGACTATGGCAATTCGTTTTAACACTCTATACGACTCTATTGGTTAACTTATTTTAAGGCACTATATAAGAGTTTTTTTATAAATGCGCGCAATTGTTGTAATTGCCACATTGTTGCCACATTTGCTCATTACTTTGCCTTTTTTGTGTCGTTTCAAAGCCTATTTTTCTTGTTTTAATTACCTCGTCAACAAAAAACACCTTAATCATTTAGGAATTAACATGAAAAAAATTAACAGTAAATTAAACCCAGCGAAACTTTTCTTAATCACAGCGCTTATTGCTGCACCGACATTAAGTCATTCCGCATACGCCTTTGAAAAGTCAAACTTAACAGCAAGCGATTCGGTTGAACTTAGTGACAGAGATAAAGAAAGTATTGGCTTAGGTAGCGGCATGATCATTGGCGCGATATTTGGTGGTCCTATTGGCGCTATTTTAGTGGGAGCGACCGGTACACTTATTGCGAAAACACAAAACGATAAAGAAAATTTGAGTGAACTACAGGCGTCATTGAAAAAGCAAGAGCATGATTATTTGCAGGCTGCAAACGAGTTCCGCCGCAATTTACAACGCTCTGAACAAAATCATCAATTAGAATTATCGGTTTTAGAACAAA
The DNA here is from genome assembly GCF_014077545.1 of Colwellia sp. BRX10-1. Lineage (NCBI taxonomy): Bacteria > Pseudomonadati > Pseudomonadota > Gammaproteobacteria > Alteromonadales > Colwelliaceae > Colwellia > Colwellia sp. BRX10-1. The sequence goes on along the minus strand of NZ_JACGWC010000016.1, from coordinate 15,143 downwards.
ACTTTGATAAAAAATACCAAAATGCCAGTCAACTACAAGCTGAAAATTTACTGATGAGTTTACAATTTTCAACCGGATCTAGTGACTTACAGCCGCACTATCAAAGTCAAATCGTTTCTTTGGCAGAAATGTTACAACAATCGCCAAAACTCTTTATCGATTTATCGGGTTATACCGATAAACAAGGTAATAAAAAATTAAACCAAGCGCTGTCTATTGCTCGTGTTAACACCGTTAAAAATGCCTTAATTGATCAAGGCGTTAAAGCAGAACGCATTAAACTGTTTGCTTTTGGTGAGCAAGCGCCGGTAGTGGCTAACACTCAACAAGAAGTCAGTTTTTATGACCGACGTGTGGTAATAAAGCTGCACAGTAACACCGAGCAAGTGGCTAATAATTATTAAGTGTTGGTATAAGTGAAGGTAAAGGTGTGTTCAATCATTTATTTAAATAATATAAGGAGGTGAAACAGAAAATAATGAAATAGTTTACTAATTAAAGAATAAATAAAAAATAAAAAATAAATTAAAAACCAAGGACACTCCCATAGCGCCTTGGTTTTTCTTTATCTGTACAAAAACACTAAATCCTCAGCTACCTGACCTGATAAATTGCAAAACTTAACGGGGGAACGGTTAATGTTCCATCGACAAACTCATTATTTTTAAAGGCTGGGTATATTTTTTCGCCATTTTTGAGGGTAAAGCCTAACGCTACAGACTTTTCTGTTTTTGCTGTATTAAAGACAATAATGATTTCTTCTTCGTCTTTTAATGTACGAGATACCGCAAAAATCCCCGGCTTATTATCAGCATTTATGAATTTTTGTTCGCCAAACCTAAGTGCTGGGTATTGATAATAGATATCCGCATACTCAGCAAATGTCTTATAAAATAGATGATTTTCATCAAAGTTGTCATCAGCGGTTGTTTTAATATTTGCGAGTAAATCATCATCGTTGTAGCTGTCTACCAAGGAAGGCATCATGTCTTGGCGAGAGTCTTTATCTCCGCCATCACCAACAAAACCTTGCTCGTCGCCATAATAGACAATTGGCACGCCACGCAGAAAGTAAACCATCGCATGGGCTAGCAAGGTGCGTTGAATAATTTCTGCTTCGCTATAGTTGAAATCACTACTTTTCAACATGCCTGAAAAACGTCCCATGTCATGGTTACCGGTAAAGTTAAGCAACTGATTGGCATTACTGTCACTGTCATTATAGTAAGCATCACTCTCGAACACCTCAACAAGTTTATGTGTTCCTTGCTGTTTAATAAGGGTGTCTTGTAAAGCAAACTGTAAGGAAAAATCAAGTACAGACTGCATTTTACCTACAGTGGTATAAGCACTTAATTCTTTAACATCGCCACTATATACTTCACCAAACATAAAAAATTCTGGAATACCAATCGCTTTTGCGTGGTCAACAAGCGCAGGGGCAAAATCTGCCCAAAACTCTATATTGACGTGCTTTACGGTATCAATTCTAAAACCATCAGGTTTAAATTCACTGATGACATTTTTGAATATTTCGGTCATGCCTGTAACCACTTCAGGTGAATTAGTATCAATATCATCTAAGCCACTAAAGTCGCCATATATCGAGTTTTCTCCTTCATAGGTTGTATCTCCTTGGTTGTGATAATATTTTTTATCATTTAACCAAGCGGGTGATTTAAGGTTTTCTTGGCCTTTAGGAATAACGGCTTGATAAGTATCACCCGCAGCCACTTGAGCAAGTGTTTTATATAAACAGCCATCATTTTCTTTCATCAAATACTGTAAGCCATCTTCGCCGTGACATTCAACATACTTAATAACGTCAGCGGTGTGGTTAGTAATAATGTCAAAAAATACTTTTATATTCTCTTTATGTGCAGCGTTAATGAAACGTTTTAAATCTTCATTACTACCCAAATGTGGGTCAATTTCATTAAAGTCTAAGATCCAGTAACCATGATAACCCGAAGAATCACCTTGCATGGCCTGATTACGCATAATAGGTGTTAACCAAATAGCGCTAATCCCCATACCTTTCAAATAAGGCAGTTTAGCCTGCAAACCTTGAATGTCACCCCCGTGATACATGCCTTTGTCGGCTTTATCAAAACCACCAGCAGATATTATGTCGGTCTTAGAACCTTGGTCATTATCGGTGTTGCCATTATAAAAACGGTCGGGCATAACAAAGTAAAAAACTTCATCTTGTATATTTCTATTTAAATAAGGATCTAAATCGTCAGCATTTTTAAGTGGTAAGGCTTTTACCTCACTTAAGCTGGCTGATTTTTCTATGTGAATTGGCTTAGTTTCATTACAAGCGCTAAGAAATAGGCCACTTAAGATAAGTAGCGCAATCTTTGATTTTTTTAATGTGAATGTACTATTTGTTATTATCATTATATTCTCATCCATTATTGTGTTCATTAAAATCGACATTATGACTAATATTAGCTTTTTGGTCTGGCTTTTTGCATCGCTTGTGCAAGCAATTTAACAGAGTCTTTTTGCCAAAACTCAGTCATAGTTACCGGTAATTTTTGACGCCAGTTAGGGTGTTCATCGATAGTGCCGGGAATGTTAACTTGTTCAACAATCTCTAAGGTGTCTTCTAATGGAATAAGTTGGATATGGCTGTGTGCTTTCGCCATATATTTCTGGACGGCAATTGATAATTCAGTATTGATTATTGCCGGACTTTGTTGCGGCGCTTTTGTTACATCGATAACGTCTAAGTCTGCTAATGCTGCAACTAACAAGCTACGGTCTTGTATACGAGCTTGGCGTTCTTGTTGGCCCATTTCGTCTGATGGATATAGATTCAATGCTTGTCGCCAATGTAAATCACGTCCAGTCCACCAACCGGTAAGGGTAGGTAAATCGTGTGTTGACACTGTTACCATAGATTGGGCTGGATACAACTCCGGGCGTTTAAATAAACCCGACTCCCAGCGCTCAAAAAATAGCACCTTGTATGATAGTAAACCTGCGGCGGCCATTATTTCACTAAAGCCATCGGGCACCGTGCCTAAGTCTTCGCCGATAACCACACAGTCATTACGACGAGATTCAAGGGCAATAATGCGCAATATATCTTTAAATGGAAAGGTAATATAAACACCTTGATCGGCTTTCATGCCCGGCGCTACCCAATATTGACGCATTAAACCTAAAATATGATCAATACGTAAAGCACCTGCATATTGCATATTACTGCGCAGTGCTTTTATTAAGGGTAAATATCCTTGTTGCTGCAGTGCTACTGGGTTAATCGGCGTTAGCCCCCAATCTTGCCCTAAGGTATTCATAGCATCGGGTGGAGCACCAACCGCTGCACCAGACACATAAACATCTTTATCAGACCAAACATCAACGCCTGAGCCGTCACAACCAACCGCAAGGTCTAGATATAAACCAATCGGCATACCAGTTTGTTCTGTTAATGCGGAGACATCAGTTAACTGGCGATGAGCTAGCCACTGCAAAAAGGCAAAGTAATCAAGACGTTTAGCATGCTGTTGTTGAAAAGCAGCGACTTGTGCTGAATGTGGTGATTGAAACTCACTCGGCCACATTTTCCAACCATAAGCATTAGAATCAATCATTCTAAAATGCTCATATAAGGCGTCAAAGGTGGTTAACAGTAATAAATCATCGCCTTGCTCGGCTTTAAAGTCGCTGAACTCTTGGTAGGTCGCGCTTACATTCTGGTCATTATTCGCTTGAATGAAGTCTTCAAAGAGTAATTCAATAATTTCAAATTTAACATCAGCAACGCCAGGGTAATCGATAAGTTCAGTGTTACGGACGAAGTTAACTTTTGCTTGAAATTCATCACTGTTAAAGCGAAGTTGAACGGCCTTGCAGCTGGAAAAGTTAGGTACCTGGGTAACATCAATATACAAACTATTGAGAAAACAACGGCTGGTCGGGGAATAAGGGCTGCGATGTGCGGGATTATTTTGATACAAGGGATGCAACGGATTTAAACCTATGGCGGCAGCGCCTTGCTCGGCAGAATTTTTAACCAGTGTTTTTAAATCACCAAAATCGCCCATTCCCCAATTACTTTCACTTTTGAGTGAATATAACTGCGCAGCATATCCCCACATTTTTTCTGGTGAGGCTTCCTGTGGGCTATAACAAGTTTTAGGCGCAAAAATCAAATGACAACTTGCTGTTTGTTGGCCATAACTCAGCTTAAGTTTATGATAACCTTGCGATAACAAAGGGAGTGTTAAGGCAAGCTTTCGATATTCTTTATCGGCAAGCTGATTTTTTTCTTGGAAAATTAACTCGCTAACCAACACTTCACCCGTTAAGATTTCGCTTTGCTCAGTCGTTATCTGCCAAGCAACTTTTAAACTTTCATCTACCGGTAGGCTAATAATAATAGTGTGACTGTGTTCTTCAAGCTTAGCAATATGGACGCCAGGCAACATTTTACGCCAGCTATCTTCTTGTAAGGCGGTAATACTGTTATTGATAGTATGGTTATTAGACAGGTCATAACCCATAGCACAAAGTAGGCTATGCCTAGCACTTTCGTTTGCCGGAACTTGGTGCCCATAACTATCAGTGTAACTTCTGTGAAAGCCAACTAGGTCGGCAAGTTTTTCTATCAAATTCATAAGTTTAATACTCTATTCTTTTTGAGTGGCTAAAGGAATACTTTTGCCAATGCTTGTGGTGATTTTGTTATCTACGATTCAACTACTTAACGCAGAACCGTATTGCTATTTGTCTTTTGGGCTATGTAAATACCGCAATACCACACAGCTATGTTCAGCAATAGTAATAGCGGGGTGTCTAATGTTTTTTGGCGATTTTTTGTCAGCGTAACTGTATTCTTGATTATCAACAGCGGTATCAATGAGCACTTGCCAGTAACCGTTAAGTACTGGCAATAAGAAGTTGATACTGCGCTGATGAGCATTAAAAATAATCAGTAGGGCATCGTCTTGCTGATGTTCAGGAGTAGATGAGCGTTCGGTATTGGCTAACATCATTGCAAAGCACTTGATGGATTGATCATGCCAATTGTCTTTAGTCATCGCTTTACCGTGACAATTTAACCAACTGATATCAGCTAAACCGGTATGTTCACTTACTTTTACACCGTGTTGATAATGTGTTCTGTTTAATAGCGGATGTGCTTTTCGCAGTGCAATTAATTTTTTAACAAAATCTGATTCTTGCTGTGCTTGTGGGCTTTGCCAATCTAGCCACGATATTTCATTATCTTGGCAGTAAGCATTATTGTTACCGCGCTGGCTATTATTGAGTTCATCGCCACTGAGTAACATCGGCGTGCCTTGAGCAATAAAGAGGGTGGTCAGTAAATTGCGTTTTTGCTGGCGGCGTAAAAGACTAATTCTACAATTGTCGGTTGGCCCTTCAGTCCCTAAATTATTACTAAAGTTACTATTATGGCCGTCATGGTTTTGTTCGCCGTTCGCCTTGTTTTGCTTGTTATTGAAGCTCACTAAATCGGTTAAGGTAAAACCATCATGTGAAGTAATAAAATTAACACTGGCACTAGGTCGACGACTGGGCTGTTCAAAAATGTCACTTGAGCCGTGCAAACGTTTAGCAAACTCTGCAACTAAGCCTTGTTCACCTCGCCAGAAGCGTCGACAAGAGTCACGAAAACGATCGTTTAGCTCTAACCAGCTATTGGGGAAACGGCCTAGTTGATAGCCGCCATGACCGACATCCCAAGGTTCGGCAATAAGTTTAACTCTTGATAAGATAGGATCTTGTCTTATACTGGTAAAAAAGTGATTGTTGGCTTTAAAATCAGGTGCATCGCGCCCTAGTACTGGCGCTAAGTCGAAACGAAAACCGTCAACGCCCATGATTTCTACCCAGTAGCGCAAACTGTCAGTGATCAGTTGAATAACACGAGGGTGCTGCACATTAATGGTATTGCCACACCCTGAAAAATTCTCATAATAGCGTTTGTCTGCTGGGTGTAAACGATAATAACTAGCATTGTCTATGCCTTTAAAGCTCAGCGTTTGACCAAGTTCATCACCTTCTGCCGTATGGTTATAAACCACATCAAGAATAACTTCGATACCTGCTTCATGGTAAGTTTCAACCATAGAACGAAACTCGCCAACCTCACCTGAATGGCAGTAAGCGGCGTGCGGAACAAAAAATGAAATGGTGTTATAGCCCCAGTAATTAGTTAACCCTTTGTCTTGGACAAAGTCCTCATTAATAAACTGTTGCACGGGTAGCAGTTCAATACTGGTTACCCCTAAAGACTTTAAATACTGGCAAACCTTTTTATTAGCAAGACCCGCGAATGTTCCGCGTAGCTCAATGGGTACATCGGGGTTTTGTTGGGTAAAGCCTTTAACATGTAATTCATAAAGAATGGTGTCACGGCGACGAACTTGTGGATGCGTTTGACTAAACAGTAATGGTGAAACAACCACACACTTTGGCATAGTCGCCGAATTATCACGATTATCAACGGTTAAATCTTTTTGGGTGCTTTTTAGATCATAACTAAAATTAAGGTCGCTGCGGATAAAGCTACCGTGCAATTTTTTAGCATAGGGGTCTAACAATAATTTATTAGCATTAAAACGATGGCCATTATGAGGTTCAAAAGGACCATGTACGCGGTAGCCATATAAACAACCCTCTGCGATCCCTTCAACGAAACCATGCCAAACATCATCGGTAAACTCAGGTAATTCAATGCGCTGTAGTTCATATTTACCGTCACCTGAAAATAGACAAAGCTCTACTTTTGTTGCATGTGCAGAAAATAGGGCAAAGTTACAGCCCAGACCATTTTTAGCCAGTGAAGCACCCATCGGATACGAACGCCCCGAAGTTACTTTGTATGCAGTGTTAATTGCGCAAGTTGTCATTATTTACCCTCAAGTGGTAAACGTACATCTTTGAGGATAAACATCGCTGTCGCTAACGGGGGTACAGTAATGTCTATATAGTGTTGCTGACCTTGCCAGGCCAATTCTACACTCGGTAAAATACCTAGGTTCAAGGTGTTACTGCCGCCATAAATTTCAGCGTCCGAGTTAAGTAATTCGACGTACTCTCCCGATTTTGGTACCCCTAACTTAACGTTATGATGGGTTTGTGAGGTAAAGTTACATACCACGACAACCGCATTCTCTTGGGCGTCATTGCCAAAACGAATAAAGCTGTAAATTGATTGTTCGCTGTTTTGATGATCTAACCAACTAAAACCCTCGCTTTGGCAATCTTTTTCATAGAGTGCTGGCGTGTTGCAATAAACCTTATTTAACGCTTTAATCAGTCGCTGTACGCCACTGTGCCAGTGAACGTCAAGTTGATGCCAATCAAGTTCGTGGTCATGATCCCATTCTTTACCTTGGGCAAATTCACAGCCCATAAATAGTAGCTTTTTACCGGGATGTGCCCACATAAAACTGTAATAAGCGCGTATATTGGCAAACTGTTGCCAAGCATCATCGCCAGGCATCTTTTGTAAAATAGAGCCTTTACCATGAACGACTTCGTCATGACTAAGTGGCAGAATAAAGTTTTCATCAAAGGCATAAACTAGGCTAAAGCTAAGTTCGTTATGGTGATGGCAACGATGCACAGATTCACGCTGCATGTATTGTAAACTGTCGTTCATCCAGCCCATATTCCATTTATAACCAAAGCCTAAACCGCCATCATGGGTCGCGCGAGAAACACCCGGCCATGACGTAGACTCTTCGGCAACAGAAAATGTACCAGGGTATTGTTGATAGAGTTCTTCGTTAAAGCGTTTTAAAAAGTCGACAGCGGCTAAGTTTTCTCTGCCTCCGTGGATGTTAGGGATCCATTCATTTTCTTTGCGGCTGTAGTCGAGATAAAGCATCGAGGCAACTGCGTCAACGCGAATGCCATCAACATGGTATTTATCTAACCAATGCAGGGCACTTGCTCGCAAAAAATTGGCAACTTCAACACGCTCGTAATTATAAATAAGGGTATTCCAGTCGGGGTGATATCCCTGTCTGGGGTCTTCATGCTCAAAAAGATGAGTACCATCGAAGGTCGCTAAACCGTGATCATCACTTGGAAAATGTCCTGGTACCCAATCAATCAATAAGCCTAAATTGGCTTGATGACAGGCATCAACAAAATACTGAAAGTCAGCTTCATTACCAAACCGAGCTGTTGGTGCAAATAAGCCAACCGGTTGATATCCCCATGAACCATCGAATGGAAATTCACTGACCGGCATTAGCTGAATATGGGTAAAACCCATTGATAAAGTGTAAGGAATAAGCTGGTCAGCTATCTGACGGTAATTTAAAAATTCGTTATTTTTATCTCGGCGCCAAGAGCCTAAATGGACTTCGTAAATTGAAATTGCAGCGTTTCTACTGTTACGTTTTTCACGTTTGTCTAACCAATCTTGGTCTTGCCAAAGATAATTGTCTTTTGCACTGATAATTGACGCTGTGTCAGGTCGGTATTGGGCTTGGTTGCCATAAGGGTCGGCTTTAAATGGTAACGTGTTACCGTTTTTGTCTTTAATCGCATACTTATATTGTTGCCCAACTGACGCTTGTGGGATAAATATATTCCAATAGCCACTAGCGACATCGCCCAAGGTGATATTTTGCATGGCATGGCTACGTTCATCCCAGTGATTAAAGTCACCAAGCAAAGAAACATGACTGGCATTAGGTGCCCAAACAGCAAACGAAACACCCTGAATTTTTTGGCCATTAAGGGTTTTATTTTGCAGATGAGCGCCTAATTTCTCGTAAGGTTTTTGATGATTACCTTGTTGGAGCAAGTAAATATCAAGCTCCCCTAAGGTAGCTGAAAACTGATAGGGATCGTCAATTAACCATGATGCGTTTGCAGAGGTCAGCTTGAGTTTATAAGTGAATAATTTTTTACGACGTAGCTTAAGTGAGTAAAGTCCACTGTGATGAACTTTCACCAACTTACCTAATGATTTTATCTGTTCATTACTATTAAGTTGCGCTGATTTTTTATTAGGGGCTAAGGCCATTATCTCAACAGCGTCAATATCGTTGAGGTGAGGAAAATAGCAAGTGATCCGTAAATAACGAGTGTTTTGGTCAGCATTTAACCCTAAAACCTCGTAAGGTGTCTTATGGCAAGCGCTGACTAAAGCTTTGATGTCATTTACAGATAAACTCATATATTTTCCTCTGTTTTCTTAATAATTAATGCTTAAGCGCTCGGAGTTAAAAACCAAATGTTTTTCACATAGTCTTCAATCGAGCGATCAGAATTAAATTTACCCATCAACGCCGTATTTAAAATGGCCATTTTTGCCCAACGTTTTTTGTCTTGATAAGCGACACCTAAGTCTTGTTGAGCGTCACTGTAGCTTTCAAAATCAGCCAGCACTTTGTACGGATCGCCACCTCCAAGGAAACTTTGTTTAATCGAAGATAATTCTCCCATATGGCCTGGCGTAAAGTAGTCCGTGTCTAACCAGTCTAAACAGGCTTTGATTTCATTATTCGTTTCATAAAAGTGATAAGGGTTGTAGCCTTTGTTATCTAGGGCTTTAACTTCATCAACGGTTAAGCCAAAGATGAAAATATTGTCGTCGCCAACTTCTTCAGCTATTTCAATGTTTGCGCCATCTAAAGTCCCAATGGTTACGGCACCGTTGAGGGCGAGCTTCATATTGCCAGTACCAGAGGCTTCTTTACCTGCTGTTGATATTTGCTCTGAAACATCGGCTGCCGGAATTATTTTTTCGGCTAAACTGACCCGATAGTTAGGTAAAAACACCACTTTTAATTTGTCTTGAATGCGGGTGTCATTATTTATTTTTTCAGCAATTTTATTGGTTGCGTAAATAATTTCTTTGGCTAACTGATAGCCCGGCGCTGCTTTTGCACCAAAGATAAATACGCGTGGTTGCATAGGTAAGTCAGGATCAGCCAATAAACGGCGGTATAGCGCTAAGATATGCAATAAATTAAGGTGCTGGCGTTTGTATTCATGAAGTCGTTTAATTTGGACATCAAAAATGGCATCTGGGCTGACATCTATACCGGTTAAGGTTTTAATTTCAGTGGTTAATGCCACTTTGTTTTGATGTTTAATTGCCATGAATTTCTTTTGGAAACTGGTATTATCAGCAAGGGTTGATAATGAAGATAAGCTGTTTAAGTTTTTAGCCCAGTCATCGTCAACGTGCTTTGATAGTAATTCAGACAGTAATGGGTTACATGATTTCAACCAACGTCTTGGGGTAATACCATTAGTTACATTGGTTAATTTCTCTGGCCAAAGTTGGTTGAATTCTGGGAATAGATCTTTTTTTACTAAGTCTGAATGGATTTGAGCAACACCGTTAACTTTATGTGAAGTAATGACACATAAATGTGCCATACGGACTTTACGTTGTTCACCTTCTTCAATAATTGAAAGGCGAGCGCGCATTGCCTCGTTGTTTGGCCACATCGCATTCACTTCATCATTCAAAAATGCTTCATTAATACGATATAAAATAGTTAAATGGCGTGGTAGTACACGTTCAAATAATGAAACAGACCATTTTTCTAACGCTTCAGGTAACAGGGTATGGTTAGTATAAGAAAATACTTTACCGGCTAATTGCCAGGCGTTTTGCCATGAGAAGTCATACTCATCAAGTAATACGCGCATTAACTCTAAAATGGCAATAGTAGGGTGGGTATCGTTGAGTTGGATCGCTACTTTTTCAGCAAAGTTTGTACTACTTCCTTGGGTAAGTGGACCAAATTGCAGTTGATAACGACTAATAATGTCTTTAATTGAACAAGCACAGAAAAAGTACTGTTGAATAAAGCGTAATTCATTACCCGCATCGTGTTCGTCATTAGGATAAAGAACTTTAGATACTGTTTCAGCATTGACTTGATCGTGGTGCGCTTGTAGATAGTCACCCTGATTAAGTGTATCCCAGTCAAAGGCAGAGTCTGCGCGACATTCCCATAAGCGTAAAGCATTTACGGTTGACGAGTTATAGCCAACGATAGGAATATCCCAAGGAACTCCTTTGAGCATTTTTCCTGCACGCCAAACCGATGTTAAACTACCGTCGGCTTGTGCTTGTTGTTCAACATAACCATAAACGGGAATAAGCTGGGTAGATTCAGGGCGGCAAATTTCCCAAGGACTACCAAACTCACGCCACATATCAGGCTGTTCTATTTGGTGTCCGTCTTTAAAACTTTGTTTGAATAAACCATGTTGGTAATGAATGCCGTAACCCATAGCGTTGTAATCAAGTGTCGCTAATGAATCAAGAAAACATGCGGCTAAACGGCCTAATCCACCATTACCTAGGGCTAAATCAGCCCCTTCTTCACATAAATCGGCTAAATCAAAACCAAGTGATTTAAGGGCCTTTTCGGTATTTTTATATAAATCTAAATTATGTAAGTTGTTAGAAAGTAGTCGCCCCATCAAATATTCAAGTGACAGGTAGTTAATACTTTTAGTCGCTGATTTTGCTTGTTGAACCTTACTTGCTTGCAGTTTATCAATAATAATTTCATTAAGCGCCATTGATGTCGCTTGCCAATAAGCCTGCTTGTTTTGTGGTGTATTTTTGTAGGCGTCTTCACAAATAACGCGATCACCTAAGGTACTGTTCAAATGGTGCTGAATGCGTTTTTTTAAGTCAGTGGCGGTAATATCAGCTGTGCTACTTTTTATTTTTTTATTTATCATAATAAATTTTTATCATCAAAAACCGTCTTGTTCGTTGCTGACGTTTTGATTTATTTCCTGTTTATTTAAAATCTGTGGCGTATATATAGGACTTTATTCATCCTTATTTTTTATTTGCATCAGTTGTACGAATTCTTTCCACAATAAATAACGTGATGATTAAATTATGCCGATGTTAGAAATTAGAGCAATAAACTACATACGTATGCATGATGGATTTATGCACTATTTGCCATGCATACGTATGCATTTTTGATGATTATTGGCGCTTGATGAAAAGTTCAGGGTGATGACTTACTCGCTACCTTTAAAATTTGATGGAAGTCGGCGTTTATCAGCTGAGTAATTTTTTGCTTTACTCTTAATAAGGTATACAAGGCTAGGGGGCTAAGTTAGTATCTAAGTAGTATATTTATTAATAAGTTATTGGTTAATTTAATGGTTAAAGCTAAAAATACTTCGTTTGATATTGCTTATCGTGCGGGCGTTTCTCAGTCAACAGTTTCAAGAGCACTACGTAATAGTCCGTTAGTAAATGAAGAAACACGGCTACGTGTTCAAGCCATTGCCAAAGAACTTAATTACAAAGTAGATAAAAACGCCAGCAGTTTACGTACTCAACGTAGTGGCACCATTGCCTTGCTATTGTTTGAAGACCCAACCAACGATGACTCATTAATCAATCCTTTTTTTATGTCAATGTTAGGCAGCATTACCCGAGCTTGTGGTAATAAGGGCTATGATTTATTAGTCTCTTTTCAGCAAATGAGCCACGATTGGCATGCTGACTTTGAAGATACCCGTAAAGCTGACGGGATAATATTGTTGGGTTATGGTGACTACACCGATTACGAAGAAAAGCTTGTTCAGTTAATAGAGCAAGAAACCCATTTCGTTCGTTGGGGGGCTGAAGTAAAAGACCTCGATGTTGTCTCTGTCGGTTGCGATAACTTCCAAGGAGGCTATCAACTCACCGAACATGTCATTAATAATAACCGCAAAAAATTTGCTTTTTTAGGCGGAGTTTCAACGGGCTCTCCTGAATTTTTAGATCGTTATTTAGGTCATTGTAAAGCGCAAACTGATCACGACTTAGTCGTTAATACCCAACTTCAATTTGACGCGATTTCTACCGAAGAATCTGGCCATAACGCTGCATTAAACCTTATTAAGGGTGGTGAAAGTTTTGATGCCATTATGGCGGCCAGTGATTTAATTGCCGTGGGCGCGATGCGCGCTTTGCAAGAACACAATATGCGCGTACCCGAAGATATAGCCGTGTTTGGTTTTGATGATATTCCGGTTGCTAGTTTTACTTTTCCGACCTTAACTACGGCTAAACAAGATACGATGTTAGCAGGAGAATTATTAGTAGAAAAGCTTTTAGCACTAGTGAATGGCGAAGAAGCAAAAACAGAATTGATGGCAACCACACTTGTGGTTCGTCAATCTTGTGGCAGTGGTAATTGATGTTTTATAGCGTTTATGTAGGTTAGTTTTTTCACTAACAAATTTTAGGTAGAGCCCTAACCTACAAACAAAAGCGAGTAGAGGTTACTCGCTTTTTTCTTTGACAAAATAAACGGATACAGCGCCAAGTACCATAGAGACACCCGCTAAGATAATAATATTTATTGCCTGGTTTTCAAAAACTGAATTTAATATCCAGCCAGCAAAAATTCCTGAGATAATCTGTGGCGCGGCAATGGTAAAGTTAAAGATCCCCATGTATACACCAGTTTTGTTGGCAGGTAATGCACCAGCAAGTATTGTGTAGGGCATTGCTAAAATAGCAGCCCAAGCAATACCTACACCTATCATAGGAATAAATAAAGTAACCGCGCCTTGTGGCACCGTGATTTCAGTGATCAATAAATTGACTAAAGTTGGTTCAGGGTTATTGATAAACATAAAGCTTAAATAACCTAAGCCACCGGCGAGTAAGGAAAACGAGTAAACCGCTTTTCGGCCGAAGGTATTGGCAAGCTTGGCCAGCACAATTGAGAAAAAGGCCGCAAACAAAGAATACGCTGCAAACAAAATACCTACCCAGTCACCAGCTGCGCCTTTTGCCGCAGCGATATCATTGGGAATACCACCAACAGAGCTAATATAGGTAGGGTCAAACCACTTTACATCTATGCCCCAAACCTGTTGAGCAATGGCCGGCATGGTATAAACCCACATAATGAATAGAGAAAACCAAGAGAAAAACTGTACGAGTGCTAAACGCTTCATTACCTCGGGCATAGATTTCATTAGGCCAACGAAGTCAGTTAGTTTTTCAATTAACGACTTTTCAATGGCTTGTTCTTTGGCAACCTGTTCAGCATCCATTCCTTTGAACTCATAATATTCTTTAGGTGAATATTCTTTAGTTTTAAAAACCGTCCATAACACCGAACCTAATAAAACCGTGGCGCCGATATAAAATGCCCAAACAACAGATGGAGCAATACTACCTTGCTGTGAGGTGTTCTCTAAACCAACAACATTTGTAAGAACAAATGGCAATATAGAGCCGATAACGGCACCAATATTAATCAAAAAGGCTTGGATAGCATAACCCTTGTTCATTTGATTATCGGGCACCATATCAGACACTAGCGCTCTAAAAGGTTGAAAAGCGATATTAAAAGATGCGTCCATAACCGCTAACATCATTGCACCAAAAATTATTGGTGTGATAACAGAGACAAATAACGGCGCGTTTGGCATTAATAACATACCGACAGTTGCGCATATGGCACCGATTAATATATAGGGGTTACGGCGACCAAACTTATTCCATGTTCTATCTGACGCTGCGCCGACGAGAGGCTGGATAAGTAAGCCCATAATAGGAGCGAGCAACCAAAATAAAGATAAAGAGTGCAGATCAGCACCCAAGTCTGAAAGTATTCGACTGACATTAGCGTTTTGTAAAGCAAAGCCAAATTGAACGCCCAAAAAGCCGAAGCTAACATTCCATATTTGCCAAAAACTGAGTTGAGGTTTGTTTTTCATTTATTATTTTTCTTATGAGAGTAACACACGATGAAGTTATATAATCACAACCAAAAAACTGACACAACAAATTACATACGTATTCAGCATGATATAAACAGGTAATATTATTATTTAAATACAGGTAAAGTTTTTGTGTAAATCGTCAATAATGGTAAATTATCGCTAAATAGCTGTTTTTTTCGCACACTTGCTGATTTATCGAACATAAAGAAGAAATAGTAAAATTAGTGCTTTACAAATGCTATTGCAGGTCTTAATATCTGCCCCGTCTTGAAGCAAGCAATTGTTTTAAGACATTCAGGTGAGATGGCTGAGTGGTCGAAAGCACTGGTCTTGAAAACCAGCAAGGGTTTATAGCCCTTCTAGAGTTCAAATCTCTATCTCACCGCCAAACAAAGAAAAACCGCTAATCGAAA
>NZ_JACGWC010000040.1:0-23260 GCF_014077545.1 Colwellia sp. BRX10-1 | reverse complement strand
ATTCGCGCTAAAAAACCGGGGCCCACTATTTTTTTGAGTGCGGCGGTACATGGCGACGAATTAAATGGTATTGAAATTATTCGACGCTTGATCCACGAAAAGAAACTTAAAATAACGCGAGGCACAGTTATTGCTGTTCCTATGGTTAACGTTTATGGCGTGGTTAATCAAAGTCGTTATATGCCTGACCGTCGTGATCTAAATCGCTGTTTTCCCGGCTCTGCGAAAGGCTCTTTAGCAGGGCGTGTCGCGCATATATTTCTCAATGAAATCGTTAAACATTGTGATTACGGTATCGATTTACATACCGGGGCAATTCATCGCTCAAACCTGCCACAAATTAGGGCGGATATGTCTGATCCCGATACCAAAGCCTTGGCGGAAGTGTTTGGCGTACCGGTTGTGTTAAATTCTACTTTAGTTGACGGATCGTTAAGAGAATCAGCCGTTAAAAACGAAACGAAAATACTCTTATATGAAGCGGGTGAAGCGCTGCGTTTTGATGAGTTTTCAATTCGAGCGGGCATGAAAGGTATCTTAAATGTTTTACAATATTTAGGTATGACCAGAAAAGTTGTCCGCTCTAAGAAGAAAAAACTTGTGCCTTTTATTGCTAATGGTAGTCAATGGGTGCGCGCTAACGCTAGTGGTATTGTTCATAATATTGTAAATTTGGGCGATCAGATCACTAAAGGTCAAGTGTTAGCCGAAATTGGTAGCCCATATGGTGCAATATTTGATTCGGTTAAAGCAACACGCTCAGGCATTTTAATCGGTAAGCAAAATATACCGCTAGTACAAGATGGAGAAGCTATGTTTCATGTCGCTTATTTCAGTGAAGACGATGAAGAAATCGCTGAACACATTGAAAACGTACAAGAGCAGCTTTTACCTGAAAATGACGACAGTTAGGAAACCGTATGAAAAAAGCAAATAAAGTTGTTATTGGGCGTTTAGAGTCAATAGCTTTGCCAGACTTAGCTATTGACGATTTACAAGTTCGAGTTGATACCGGCGCAAAAACGTCGTCGTTACACGTCGATAATATTACAAAAGTTATTAAAAATGGCAAGCCTTCGGTGATTTTTGATATTCATCCTGATGCGCATAATGTTGATACTATTGTTAAATGTAGTGCGCCAATTAGTGATATCAGGAAAATAAAGTCTTCTAATGGCACCGTAGAGCAACGTTACGTTATTGAAACATTAATCGTACTTGGCGAAGAAAAGTGGTCAATTGAAATAACCTTAACAGATCGCTCTGATATGAGTTATTTAATGCTGTTAGGAAGAGAAGCTTTAGGCAAACGTTTTCTTGTTGATCCATCAAAAGTTTTTTTAGGATCAAAAATAGAAAGTGAGCTAGGTTAAGCCTTATCTATACGTTTTTTATATAAAAAGCGATTCCTTGTCTGCGGTAAACACCACAAAAGATGAATCGCTGTCCGACAATCAACGTTAAAAGTAGCGCGTTATCTGCCGTCAAATAACCTAAAGATATGCAGAACATATTACCGCTACTTTGTTGTCACTAAAAGTTCCTTATTGCTCCCTGTCTGCCAAGACCTTACTTTCTAAAGTGCATATTGAGAGCGGCTGCTGAATTATTGTTGCCACTCTTTTTAACTAATATAGCTCAAGCTTTAACGAGCTCGTTATAAAAATATCTATTGATTAGTGACTATGTACTTAATTGAAAACACGTATTATAGTTATTAAAAATAATTAGAATAGGCTTCATTGACTTGTAATAATTTGGCGCATTCATTTAGAATAAGCTTTATAAGCAGTGGTTGTAGCCGCTAAATAATTAAATTAACTTGGTACTACTTTTGAATATTCCTGACTTACCTAATAATCATGCATTAGCGGTATTACTCATTACCGTATTTGCCTTATACCTCTTTCGTCGAGATGATATCCCTTTAGAAACCTCCTCTTTGGCTGTTATCGCTATATTGTGTTTGGCGTTTGCATTCTTCCCTTTTTATATAGATGGCACACATTTCGAACCTAGCTCATTATTTTTTGGCTTTGGTCATGAAGCCTTAGTGACAGTGTGTTCGTTAATGATCATTGGTCACGGTATTGTGCGTACAGGAGCATTGGAGCCCATTGGTCGATACTTGGCTAAATTATGGAAAATAAGCCCAACATTATCTTTGTTGCTAACACTCGTTTTAGCTGGAGGTTTAAGTGCTTTTATTAATAACACCCCAGTTGTGGTGCTGTTACTGCCTATCTTGATCAGTGTATCACTGCGTACTAAAACAGATTCTTCGCCAATGCTACTGCCGATGGGATTAGCAACCTTAGTTGGGGGAATGGCGACAACTATAGGTACATCGACCAATTTATTAGTGGTTAGTATTGCAAAAAATATGGGGGCGGTTGAGTTTGGGCTCTTTGATTTTATACAACCAGCACTCATTGCTTCTGTTGTTGCCGTACTCTACTTATGGCTAATTGCGCCTAAACTTCTCCCAAGCAGAACACCATCAATGCCTGATACTTCGCCACGTCTGTTTAGCGCTTATCTTAATATAAATGAAGAAAGTGTGGCTAACGAGAAAACAATTACCGAGATAATTGCTTTGACTGATGGCCAGCTAAAAATTGAGAGTATTCAGCGTGGCGCCAACTATCGGAATATAATGCCTTTGCCCGATACCGTGCTTATCGTTGGTGACCGCCTAAAAGTTCATGACTATCCAGACCGTTTAAAAGAATATGAGTCAGTATTAGGAGCCACTTTATTCTCAGGACTGCATAAAGTTGATGACGAACACCCTCTAAAAGCCGAGAAACAAACGTTGGCAGAGATTGTTATTATTGCTGGCTCGGGAGTTGAAGGGCACACTTTACAACAAGTCAATTTTATACAAAAACACAGCATATCAGTGATCGCTTTGCATCGAGCAGGTAAAGCGATGGAAATTGGTCGCAGCAGTATCGGCAATACCCGCCTGAAAATTGGCGATGTCTTACTGGTACAAGGAGAGCAAGAGCAAATTGATTTATTAAAAGCTAAACAAGGACTACTCATTATTGATGGCGCGGAGTCATTACCTCAAACAAGTAAAGCACCCATTGCCTTAGGTACCTTGTTAGCCGTAGTTGTATCGTCAGCCTTGGGTATTTTACCTATAGAAATTAGTGCGGTTTGTGGTGTACTCGTCTTGTTATTAACAAAATGTTTAAATTGGCAAGAAGCTTCATCAGCGCTTAGTACGCAAGTTATTTTAATTGTTGCCGCGTCTTTAGCGTTAGGCTCTGCAATGATGACTACCGGTGGCGCTGAGTACATAGCGCAAGTGTTTGTCGCATTATCATTTGGTTTACCACCAGGAGGTGTCTTATCGGCCCTAATGCTGTTACTCGCGATATTAACTAATATTGTTTCTAACAATGCTGCTGCTGTTATTGGTACGCCTATTGCTATTTCTGTTGCTAGCCAACTCAACCTACCAGCAGAACCTTTTATATTGGCGGTACTCTTTGGTGCTAACTTAAGTTATGCAACCCCTATGGCTTACAAAACTAACCTTTTGGTAATGAACGCCGGTGGTTATCGTTTTTCTGATTTTATGCGTGTTGGTATTCCCTTGATTATTTTAATGTGGGTAACGCTATCCTTACTGTTAAATTGGTTATATCTGTAAGATAAACAAAGCAGTCTTTTGTTTTAGGCTGCGCTAATCTTCGTTAATACACTAAAGATGAAAGATGAAAGGTGCATTGGTAAGCAAAAAGCCTCATTAATAATGAGGCTTTTTTGTAACGTTGAACTAGGGTGATGTTTGTTGTGGGGCTTATAAATAAAGCACAACTCAGCTGTTGTGCTTATTGTGTAGCTACAAAGATTAAGACCCATTACAAGACGATGTCTGTCGCTCTTTTATTTATTAATACTTTTTAAAGCTTTATTCTCAAACCATAGTTTCATAAAATCAGACGTTAATTTCTGTTCTATTTCCATCGCACTTTCAGTGGGGCAAAAAATAGTAAAAAACACCTGAGTATCACCCAGCTCAGAGGTAGCTACTTGAATGTGCGGTTTTGGACCTGCAATCTTTATATCTAAGCGGTTTTCAATAAGATGATTATAACGAACTGCCACATCTTTAAAGTCATGACAATATAAGTCTGCTTTCTCATACAAGGTATCGATAAAGTCAAAGGGATTAGCACTGTCATCACGTACGATAGTGAAATGGTGTACCGCATAACGCTTGAGGAAATTAAGATTTTTAATTACCGAAGTAATTAACTGGCTATTAGGCAAATATAACGTTTTGCCGGTATATTCATAATCATCTTTATTGACCTCTAGTAAAGTAAGTTTAGCCCAATCGGTAGAATGCACCTCACCAACATAGTTACCTACTTGTATCCAGTCACCAATACGAAAGGGTCGACTCGATAATATATAGATAAAGCCAATAAAACACTGAATAAACTCGCGAGTCGCTAATACAATTGCCACAACAAAAGCGGCAATAGAAAAGGCAAACTTTTGGATTTCTTCGGACCATAGATTAAAAAGTAAAATAATGATCAATATGGTGAAAATATTATTCACCATATTAATTTTTAATCTTTTGGTTTGTTTCGATTTTAGTTTTATAACTTTTATGATTAAATTTTTAATCAAAAATGAAGTCATCAACAGTAAAAAAGTAACAATAAATTTATATTCAAACAATAACTCGGTAAAACTGTTTAAATTGAATATTTTGTCTAACCATTCCATTATAAATATTTAACCTGTTTATTTTATATTAGGAAGCATGCCTTTAAGTAGCAAACCAAAAATGTCTGCGCCAGTAATAATACGTTTGGTTTCTCCCCAAATAAGCAATACATCGTGTTCTATCACACCATCAAAGTTTTTGTCAGTAGATGTATTCACTTTCATTTTTAGTATAGCTTCATTTAATGGTGTCGTTTCATCCGTTATCACAACAGGACGATGACAATAATTGTAAGGGTCAAAATCGCCTGGTTGATATAACGCAGCTCGTGAATAACCGTCTGCATCAAGCACGAGTAATGGGTAGCCAGCTTCATTGGTCAGTATTACCCAACTATGGTTAGTTTCATTTACCAGCATTAAAAATGGGTCATCTGGACCTTGTGTCGTTACCGGAATAATAGGTAAGTCTAACTTTGTTGGTAGGGCAATAATTGATTTAGGATCAATTATCTCACCTTCTTCAGTGACCTGTATCTCATCTAAAGCAAAAAAGTTTAACGCACCGATACCTTCAACATGATTAAGATCGGCTTCTTCTGCGGAAATGTGCTGGCGAATAATACTTCTAAGTTCACTTTCTTCAAGGTAAGTAATCCCTTCTTTGCCGAGCCAAGCATCTAAAATAAGTGCAGTTGGTTTGGCTACGGGGTAAAAAAGGAACTGATAAAAACGAATAATAGGGGCGAGCATGCTGCCCATTTTTAAGGCATTTCTTGAGAAATAAGCTTGCGGGGTAATTTCACCAATAATCGTAATGGCAATAGTTGAAAACAGAAAAGCACTGATGCCAGTAAGCACTGAATCAGAGAGCATTGTTAACAACACATTAATTCCAACATTACCCCATAATATTGTTGTTAATAAAAAATTTGAGTCGTCTCTCAGACGTAAAATAGTTTGTGCTGCTTTATTACCCTTTTTAGCTTCAACTTCTAAATGCAGGCGACTTATAGAAAAAAATGCGAGATTTAATCCTGAGAAAATGGCTGATTGAGTGATACAAAAGGCGATGGCACACCAAGTAATAATGTCAGTTGACATGTAATAATCCTAATAGGAATGTTAATAGCTTTAATTGGGTGAATTATTAACTTTACTTGCTGAGATAACAACTAATTATTTGACCTTTACTCTAAAATATTGCTTATAATGGGAAAGTTTATAACGTTTACTATCAGTTATTATTTGTAATGCTGACACCCGCATTATTTTGTAATTATACCTAAGGATTTATCATGATTAAATGTATGTTAATTTCACCCTCTGCGCCTGTTAAAATTGGTGGCGAAGAATTAGTCAGTGAATGGCAACAAGATGAAAGTACCGTGCTATGGATTGATCTTGATAAAGTCGAAAAATCTCAAGAAAAAGAAATATTCACTCAATTTGGCTGTCACCCTTTGGCTATTTTAGATGCTCAAAGAGAAAGACACCCTCCGAAAGTTGAGCTGTTCAATGATTTCATCTTTCTGCTTTACCGTGGCTTTGTTGCCAAAGAAAATAATTTAACCTTTGAACATGTACAAATCAGTATGTTTATCGGTCAACGGGTGTTAATTACCGGTCATCCTGAAAGCTCGATAGCGATAAATGCCTTATTTACTGCCAGCAGTGAAAAGTATTTAGCGAGAAGCCCAGTACACTTAGCATTGAAAATATTTCACAGTAGTTGTGGTAATTACCTACAGCAATTATTTGACTTTGAACAAAACTTAGAAAAAATTGAAGATCAATTTCAAATCAGTGGTAACGATAAAATGATGCGAGAAATCACCTCACATCGATCGAGGTTGGTTAAAATTAGAAGAACTTTTAATTACCATGTAACTGTTGGAAATACCCTAAACAGTTACCTTGAAGATGATGAAACATCTCTTATAACAGAACAAGAAATACATGCAGTAAATGACTTAAGAGAGCGACTTGATCGATTGTTGAGCCTCTCTCAAATGTATTATGATATTTGTGGCGATTTAATTAACGGTTATATGTCGGTTACTTCACATCAGCTAAACGCAACAATGAGAGTGTTAACGGTTATCACCGCTTTGTTCGTACCTTTGACTTTCCTCGCAGGAATATATGGGATGAATTTTGAATACATACCCGAACTTAAATTTGAACACGGTTACTTTACTTTACTTGGGGTGATGTCGGTTATCTCTGTTGGTCTTATTGTTTGGTTTAAGAAAAAACGCTGGTTGTAATAACCACTAATTTAATTAAAAAAAGAAGACAGATATTGAGCGATTCAAAAACACTTTATGAAGCAAAAGTCATTAACATCAGAAAAAGACAACCGATAATGGCTTGGTTACTTTCTTTAACACTGATTAGTATGGGCTATTATTTGTCAAAAACTCAGTTTTTAGGGCTAGAGTGGCTTTCTAGAAGTGGTTGTTTAATTGTTATCATTGGTGTTTGGTCAAGTATTGGCGCCATTATTGCTGAACGTGTTCTTATCAGTAAACTCAATATTCAACATCGCTTGGTATTGTCACGAGCCAAAATGAAACTCAGAAAAATCAATGTGCCAACAGAGTACATCGACAAAGAAATTGCAACGATTGAAGATGATTTTGACGATAAAATTGATGTTGTTAAAGATAATGTTAGATACCAGCTCGGTATTTTAGAAGTTTCATTGTTGATAACAGGCACCTTTATCTGGGGATTTGGCGATTTATTATTTAAAGTTAATTTTTAATGAGTAAACTATGAGTAACAACATCTGGTGGGGCGAGTTTACCTTTGATGACAGTCATGAAAAAAAATGTTGGAGCGTTGGTCAACGCGCGATACTCATAAAGCGCAAGGCAACTGAATGGAACATTTGGAATATTGAAAATCAAGAAGAAGACCAAGACATTGTGGTTTCTGCTGGCGAAAACTTTGCACTAGAAAGCGATGCTGATATCGGTCGTTTTTTAGAGAAAGCCAGCTCTGATAAAATAAAAGTATTTCCAAAATTAGCCGATCGTTCGGTTATTGCACGTCCTTCATCACCGCTAACAATTTTAGCGGGTGAAAAAGTTCAGCTGTTTATTAGTACACCTATTTGGTTTTATGCTGAAACATTTCCAAGTGCTAAATGCTTAGTTGATTTACCCTTTTGGCGTCCGTCAGATTCATGGTTTGGTAGTTCAACCATCGACGGACAATTGTGCTATGCAAAATATACCTCTGCAAAAACTAAACTTGAAGAGCTTGATTTACATCCCCACCGAGCAACAACGTCAATTACGGTGATTAATAGCCATAACAAAGAACTTATCATCAACAGGATTAATGTTCCTGTTAATTACTTACATTTATATAGTGATGATAAAAACCAACTGTGGACATCTGGCATAACCATTGAAAGAAATAATGAATCAGACGATATTGAATTAATTATAGAAAGAAGTGTTTCAGTTGAATTTCAACCCCTTACCGCGATAAGTAGTCCGCGAGAAACCTCTGAGCACGGTAAAATAATTCGCAGAATCAGTAACTTATTTGGGTAAACTTTAGTTAGGTAAATATTATATGGAAGTCATTAATGAGTTTTTTAATATGCTCAAAGCATCTCATTTATACACCTTAACACAGGCACTTATTTTATTTGTGGTCGGTTACTTTATTGCTAAAGCGCTCAGTAGCGCGATGGAAAGAATTGTTAGCAAGAAAATGACGACACACGGAGTGTTTTTGTTAAAAAGAACGGTGTTTTATACCTTGCTGGGCTTATTTGTCTTGTCGGCTTTAAAGCATATTGGTATCGACTTAACGATATTACTTGGCGCAGCGGGAATTTTTACTGTCGCGATTGGCTTTGCTTCACAAACTTCAGCATCAAATTTAATCAGTGGCATATTTTTGATGATAGAAAGACCTTTCTCAATCGGTGATGTGATTAAAGTCAATGACATCTTAGGGGAAGTTATTTCAATTGATTTATTGTCTGTTAAATTAAGAACCTTTGATAATTTATTTGTTCGAATACCCAATGAAAGCATGATAAAAAGTGCGGTCACCACCATGACAAAGTATCCCATTAGAAGAGCAGACTTAAAACTAGGAATTGCTTATAAAGAAGATATTGAAAAAGTGCGTGATTTATTATTAAAAATTGCCGAAAAAAATGTTATTTGTTTGGAAGAGCCAGCCCCTTTGTTTATTTTGACCGGGTTTGGTTCATCGTCAGTTGATATTCAATTTTCAGTGTGGTCAAGAAGAGAGAATTTTCTTGCGCTTAAAAATGAAATGTATCAGAACATTAAGAAAACATTTGATGAGCAGGGCATTGAGATCCCATTCCCGCATATCAGCCTTTATGCCGGGAGTGCAAGTAAACCTTTTAAAGTTACTATGAATGAGAGCCCGAGAAGTACGGCAGATGTTGTATCCAAAGAAGAGTAGTGACTGAATCAATGTTGAGCATTAACCTTGCTGGTTAATGCTCATTATTGATTTTACTGTTTAATAAGCAATAAATCACATGGCGGCTCATATAAAAAATTTGAGGTAGTACTTCCCACCCAAAACTTATCCAGCATGTTTCTATTAACTAGACCGATAAATAAAATATCGATATGGTTTTTGTTAATATATGACTTTAAGGCCTCTTCAGGTAAACCTTCAAGTAATTTATATTGATCCCTCTTAATGCGGAACTGATCAGCGAACTCTTTTAAACCATCTTGGTGCATCGACAATACTTTGTTTTTGTATTGGTATAAAACTGATGAAATGTAACAACAGTGGATAAGTTTCCATTTTACTGAAAGCGAATCTTCCCAGCTTTTTAAATGCTGAACAATATGTTCATCAATTTTTGCTGGCCGATCATTTTCGTGTAATGGGTCAACAGCGCCAATGGCATTGATGTTTTCTTTCCATACCTTGTCAGTTAATAATAATACGGGTGCGTTTATTTCAGTGAGAGTTTGAAAGATGGGATGTCTTTGTTTAGGTGGTGTGTCTTCTAAAATTAGCAGGCCATTATTTGTTTTTGCTAATTCAGTATTGATTGTTTTTATGTGATCTGCAGACTCTGAAACGATAATTTCAGCTTTAATTGCACTCATTTCTAATGCTTTAAGCAAGGTTTGTTTTTTCTTGTTAATCACCACTAAATCTTCATTAGCCGTTGGTGAGTCGCCAACCATGGCATGCCAATACCACCGTTGGGTAGATTTTACTTTAGCATCGATGATTATTTTAACGCGCATTTTATGAGTATTGGCGAGGTGAATAACTTTATCTAAAGTAATGCTTTTATAAAAATAACGTCCATCTATAAACCAAATTAATTGCTCAGTTATCATTCTATTCCCTCATTTTGGATGTTAGTTCCCGGGTGGGATTGACCTAATTTTGTTAAGACGGTCTGGCGACTTTGCTGAAGAAGTCAATATTGTGTAAATTTATCGTAAGGTTGAAAGTATAGATAGTTATTTCTACCTTAAAACTTTTCTATCAGCAAAACCACATAAACTGTTATGCTATGCTTTTATTTAATTACTGCAAATTTCACGGATAATCTAGCATAATGTATAGTCGTTTTTTTTTGTTCATCTTGTTTTTTTTAATCTCACCATTTGCAACATCGAACACACTTATCGTTCAACTTTCAGATAACTTATCCAGTGCAGCAAAACAAAATATTTATGCTTATCTAGGCAATTTTCCAGAGAATGACACCGAACGAACAGCATTTGTTTTTACAGCAAAAAAACAAACCTTAAATGCGCTCAAGGCACTGGGTTATTACCGTGCTGAGGTAACAAGTTCAATTGACAAGAATTTAGATAAAAATATCTGGACGCTTGGTCTTGTCGTGATACTCAATCAGCCAACAAGAATAAAACACGTGCGTATTAACCTAAGTGGTGACGCTTTAGGGGATAGTGCTTTTTCAGACATTATCAGAAAGGTGCCGATTGTCAGCGGAGATATATTACATCATGGTATTTATGAGCAATTTAAAACAGACTTGGTTTCTCTTGGCTTAGAACGAGGTTACTTTGATAGTAAGTTCATTAAAACTAATATCGCTATAAACAAAAGTTTGGATACCGCAGAGATTATTGTTCACTTTGACAGTGGACCTCGTTATCGTTTTGGTGAAATAAAGTTTAATGATTTTGATATCAATACAGATGTTTTGAAACCTTTGATTTCTTTTAAGCCAGGTGATTTTTATCAACAAACCTCACTACAAAACTTACAAAATGAACTCGATGAAACTCAATATTTTAGCAATGTTGTTGTTCGTCCTGAAACTGAGAATAGCGCGAATAACATCTTGCCAATTGATGTATCGCTGGAAAAAGCGAAACGCCATCAATTTAATTTAGGACTAGGCTACGCGACTGACACCAAAGAAAGGTTTTCTTTCGGCTGGAAAACACCGCTAGTCAACCGTTATGGGCATCGTCAAGAAACAAGGTTATCCTATTCAACCATTAATCCGACCGGGCATTTTATTTACAGTATTCCTTTGTCACACCCCAACAATGATGTGTTGCAATTACAAACTGAACTAGAAAAAAATGACTATGGGGGCTTAACCAGTCGATTTTTTTCTTTTCAAGTAGGACGTGTTTATCTAAAAGATGATATTTTACGCCAACCTTATTTAAGACACTTAGACGAAGAGTGGGAGACTGATAATGTTTATGATGATGCCAGTTATTTTATTCCTGGGTTTACTTGGTCTGATATTGATCGTGATGGTCCTTTACTCGATCCATCTAAGGGATTTAGACAATACTATAATCTAGAAGGCAGCTATGAAGGTTTATCTTCAGAAACCTCATTTTTACGTTTTAATGCGCGTTGGAAATATATTTCGCTGTTTGCTCCTAAGCACCGTATTGTCGCACGAGTAGAGCTTGGCTATGTTATTGTCGACAAAGACTTTGAAGAGGAACTGTCTCCTTCATTACGGTTTTATGCCGGAGGTGATCAAAGTATTCGAGGATTCGACTATCAATCAATTGGCCCTAAGGTGACACTTTCAGAAGGTATTAACCCAGTGAAAGAAATCGTTATTGGTGGCACTAATATGGTCGTTGCTAGTTTGGAGTACCAGTACTACTTTTCAAATACATGGCGCGGCGCACTATTTATTGATGCTGGAAGTGTTAATGATAATGACAAACTTGAACCGGTATACTCTATTGGTCCCGGTCTTCATTATATTTCTCCCATTGGGCCGATCAGGTTTGCTTTAGGGTATCCATTAAGTGAAGAAAATCCTTCATGGCGTCTTCATTTTAGTATTGGTGCTGAACTATGACTTATAAACGTGCCAGCTTCACACTTATGGGCGTGTTAACCGGTTTACTGTGTTTCTTTGCCATACTACTTTCAACGCCTTGGGGAGCTCAGTTATCACTTTATTTTGTCGGTAAGGTTTCCTCGCTGCAAGTTGAATACAAAAGTGGTGCACTTTTAGATGACTTAGCGTTACGTAAACTAAAAATTGAAAACGATAGTGCACTAATTAATGCCAGTAACATTCGTTTAAGATTGCATTTGCGCTGCCTATGGAAAAACCAGATTTGTATTGATGAACTCAGTATAGGTGCACTACAAGTCAACATAAAAGAAGCGCAGCCAGCGGAATCATCTGATCAACTTGCCGAACAAGCGATTAACTCAACCAATTTCACCTTACCCTTTAGCGTTAAACTAAAGAAGTTTTCTTTAGCACGCGCCCAAATAACAACTCAGGGGCTAGCAATAAACTTAACCGAGTTTTCTAGTGCTTTATCGGTCAAAAAGAATGTTGTGAGTAATATCGCTATTAATATAGATAATGCTCGGTTGCTTAAAGCACATATTAATTTATCTGCGGCGAAGACCTCATCACCACCGCAACCCGTGACCCCTTGGCCACTGGCATCACTGCCTAAGATGTATTTACCGGTTAAGTTAGCGCTAAAGTCGTTGGTGGTAAAAACGCTAATTGTTAATGAATTAGACAATACAGGCAGTGAAAAAACGCTAATTAATACCACAAATAATGTGGCACGTTTATCATGGTTTAAAACGCAATTATCTATTGACGAATTGTCATCAAAAGTAGCGGCAGTAGGAGCGTTTTCATTAAAAGGAAAAGTTGACTTTGTACCCCCTTATCTTGTTGATTTAGCCTTAAGTAGTTCCATTGATAACTTTGAGTTATTGCCACAACTTAGTCATTCTGAACAAAAAGTTTCACTAAAAGGTGATTTAGCTGATTTAGTAACAACGATTAGCAACGTGGGTGAATTAACACTAACCGCTAAAATGTCAGTGGATGTTACTGACGCAAACTTACCTTATAAATTGCAAGCTGATGTCAGCCAGTTTATTTTACCTGATGATATCGCTAATGTTATTACTCCATCAACCCTGTTACTAAACAGCGAAGGCGACCTTAACCGGCATGTTATTGATTTAAAAAGTAACATTAGTGGCTTTGGTTACCAAGACGCCGCGTTGGAATTACAAGCAACTTACAGCGAACAAACCTTTAAAATAAAGACCTTGTATTTTGAAGAACTCAAAGAAAATAGTCGCTTGGATATAACCGGGGAGTTGCAGATAGGCAATCGATTGTTATGGGATGTTAAGGTGAAGTCTTCGGGCATTAGCTTACCTAATATTGATCAGCGTTTATCGGGTCGACTACAGGGAAATATTTACAGTAAAGGGTTTTGGCAGGACAATGAATGGGCGTTTACGCTAACTGACTCTATGGTTAAAGGTGAAATTAATAAAATAGCTTTTAACGCAGACGGTAATGTTGATATTAACCATAAAGGTCAATTAGCGCCAAGTAAGATTAAGCTCAATTATGGTGATATAGCGCTTAACATAAAAGGGCATAGCGATACCCATTGGAATGTCGATGGCACGGTCAATGTTGGAGATAGCAGTTTATGGTTAAAGGATATTGAAAGTGGAATAGCGGCCAATATTTCAATATCTGGTCCAATTGAGCAGCCAGAACTCAATCTACAAGGTGAATTGAAAAAGTTGTTAGTGGCTAATCTTGCCAGTGATGCGATTAAGGTCGAGGTCAAATATCGACCGCTGGATAATCATCAACATCAGGTAGCGTTGAGCAGTGAGCGTATCAATTGGAACGATCACACCATCAATGGTGTTAATTTATCGAGTAGTGGCGATTTAAATCAACAAAAAGTAAAGCTAGCCTGGCTTGGCGATTCAGCGATTGACTTGTTAATTAATAGTAACTATTCACCTGTGGGGGAAGAGTGGCAAGTACAAACTGATCAGGTAAAATTTTCTATAGGTGACGATGTTTTTAAATCAAGTCAGCCACTTAATATACTTTATAACAATAGCCTTAAAACGCTTGCTGTTAACAAACATTGCTGGATTGGTGACGGCGCTCAGCTCTGTCTAAAGGACGATGCCACCTTTAAAGTAGCTCAAGACGAGTTAACGTTAGCCATTCAATTAGACACAGACCTTTTAACGCCCTTTATTCCTAAAGATATAACTGTGCGTAGCACACTAGCGGGGAATGTTGCTGTCGGTTGGCAACAAAACAAAATGCCAACCGTTAATGCTAAATTACTTATTAGTGATGGCGATATAAAGACAACTAAAGAAGGCGAATTACATCTATTACTTGAGTGGCAAAAGGGTGAATTAACGTTAAAAGTTGATAACAGCAGTGTTGCAGGAAAACTTGCTTTTTTTGCGCAAGACAGTGCTGAAATAGTCAACCTTAGCAGTACGCTTGTCTTTGCCGATAGTCGCACAATAAATAGTCAGCTTAATATTAATGAGTTTAACCTTTCACCCTTGCAAGTTTTTTTACCAGAGTTAACCTCATTGGAAGGCCTATTAAATAGCCGTTTAACTGTGAGTGGTGATTTAGATAAACCAATAATAACCGGTGACATTACGTTAACTAAAGGTGAAGCTAAGATTTTAGGAAATATTAATACCTTAACTGATCTTAATATGGCCTTAAAATTTAAAGGTCAGCAAGCCATTATTTCTGGTGGGGTAAATATTAATAATGCCTTAGCTAATCTTAAAGGGGACGTCGATTGGCAAGATGAATTGAAAGGTAATTTTGATTTTGATGGGGAATCATTAAAATTATCAGTCCCCCCGGATCTTACCATAACCGTTTCTCCTCACCTTAACGCCCAAATAAAAGCATCAGAACTGAAAATATCGGGCCGTATAGAAGTGCTCGAAGGTAAATTACTGGTAAATAAATTGCCACAAGGAAGTGTTAGCTTAAGCAAAGATGTCATTATGGTTAATGATGCAGGCGAACAAGTTGCTAATGAAAAGCCATTTGAGTTATTTACCAATGTTCGTGTGGTTATTGCTGATGCATTTAAAGTTGAAGGGCAAGGATTCATAGGTCGTCTAGGCGGTGAATTACAAGTGAGTCAGCAGGCAAATCAACCCTTACAGCTCTTTGGCAGCTTAAAGATACCAGAGGGTCGCTATCGCGCTTATGGGCAAGATTTGTCGTTAACTAAAGGTATTATTTCTTTTAATGGCACTGCGAATAACCCCTATGTCTCAATGCAAGCGACACGTAGCATTGAAAAAGAAAATATTATTGTTGGTATTGATGCAACTGGATTAGCCAACAGTTTGAATATTAAGTTGTTTTCAAAGCCAACCCTGCAACAATCTGAAACTTTATCATACTTGGTGAGAGGGCGTGGTTTAGATGCAGAAACCAGCGACAGTAATACCGCTATAGGTGTGGCTTTAGGTTCAGCGTTAACAAACTTTTCTGGTGTACTCACTCAAATAGAAAAATTACCTTTGATCAATAGAATCGAAATAGATGGAGACGATGAGCAAGCCTCCATCGCTGGCTATTTAGGTGAGCAGGTTTATATTAAATATGGGCTTGGTATAAAAGATCCTATCAATGAATTAACCGTGAGGTTTTATTTATTAAGCAGGCTATGGGTTGAAACAGTTTCTGGGCTAGAAAACTCTGCCGATATTTATTACTCATTCGACATAAAGTAAGCCGGTGACAGGTAATCGTTATTTCCTAATCCGCTCGAGAAGTTAATAAACGCTAACCTAGGTTAATCAGCATCTATTGGATTTAAACTAGGAAATAGCAGCACTTTATTACGGCCTTTGTCTTTAGCCGAGTAAAGTGCAATGTCGGCTTGTTTGTATAGTTCGTCGTAATTAGCGTTTTTCATATTACCAAACGTAACACCGATGCTTGCTGTGACTTTAGACTGAAAAGGGTGGGACATTTTTTCAATACTACTTCTGACTCTTTCTGCAAATAAGCAGGCAGAGACTTCATTACTGTTCATTAATAAAATAACAAACTCTTCTCCACCAATACGTGCAAATAAATCATCTTTTCGACACAGTCTGTTAATTTTATCAGCAATTGCCACCAATACTTCATCACCAGCATCATGACCAAAGTTGTCGTTGATATCTTTAAAATAATCAACATCAAGCAGCAAAAAGGCCATTTTTATATCTCGCCCTCTAAAGGTATCAATTTGATGCTCTAAAAAACGACGGTTACCAATGCTTGTTAAATGGTCGGTTTCAGAGGCTTTTTTTAATGTTTTGTTTGTGGCTTCCAAACGAGAGATCACCTGTTTTCTTAGCATTAATACTAGGAATAGCACTAAACTAATCAGTGAAATAACAATAACAGCAAATAGGTACATTGAAGCGTGGCGAGACTCTCGTTCGCTGATCAGTAATTCATCTTGTAGTTTTATGTAATCTCGTTCCAAGAGTAGTTGACTCTCTAATTTTTGTAATAGACCCTTTTGTGTCAACGGTTGAACTTGATTTCTTCTGTTTATGTACTCTGTTTGAATAATCGCTGCTGCTTCAAAATTTTCTTGGCTTAATTCTAATTTGGCTAAATTTTCATAAAGCGCCATTTCACTTTCCACCGATATTTTATTTTTTACCTCAACAATGCCTTTATGGTATAAATCGATGGCGGCTTTTATTTGGTTTGTTTGGATATAAATATCAGCGAGGCCTAAGTATGCTGATGCGACAGCCGGTGGATAAATACTACCTTTCTCATCGTTAATAACAAACTTATATAGAGATTCAGCCGCCGTAAAGTTTTTTAAATATTTATAAACATCAGCTAAGTTGGCTGATGCTTCACTAAAGCTAAAGTCATTGATGTAATCTTTATTTCTTAGCACTTCTTCAAGTAATTGTTGTGCTTTAAGAGGGTTATCGGATCTTAAGTAGGAGACACTTAATCCAACAGAAGCATTCATCTGCATTGCAATATCATTGAGTTCAGTGTTGATTACGATTGACTTTTTAAAATATTTAACAGCATTAGTATAATCATTTTGAGAATTAAGTACATTCCCTAAGTTATTATAAACCATCGCTAAATCTTCTTTTTGATCGCTTAATTTAGCAAACTTCAATGCTTCTATATAATATTTTACTGCATTTTTGTGATCGATAATGAGCTCGTGAAATACTCCCATTGCTCTATTAGAGACTGAGATTAAATGCACGTTCTCACTCTTATTGGCACTATTTATCGCTTGAGTGAGATGTTTGAAAGCTTCAAGGTTTAAACCTTGGTACATCTGTGATTGTCCAAGCAAGCGCAATAGTTTAGCTTTATTGAAATCACTATCTTCAATACTAGTAAAGGCTAGGGCTTGTGTTGCATAAGCGCTTGTTTCTTTTGGAGCGATATAAAGGTAATAGCTTGCCAGCTCAATTAATGGCGCTAAGCGTGCTTTATCATCTAGAGGAAGTGCTGTTAATGTTGCTTTTAATGAATCAACATTTACCTCGTTTGCTAAACTTGGTGAGGTGATAATCAGTGACAGTATCAATGCTATTAACCATTTTATCACTTTAACTCCTAGCGCTGATGTTGTCCTTAGGTTACTTTCTCATATTTTAATCAATAGATAAAACAAAAAAAAGCTAAATAACGGCCGGAAACTCATTATTCATTATTAACTCAAACTCTTCTTTATAACAAAGCACTCAGTAACGACCTTAGTGTTAATTACTGCGGGCCATTTAATTTTCAACAAAGGCGGTTAAGTTAACCAGCATGATGCTTAACTTAACCAGCATGATGCTTAACCTATTTGCTTTAATTCATTCCTATATTGATGATTGCTTTGAACGTAATGTGCTGCGCCTGCTGCGATCATCTCTTGGGTTTTTTCATCAAGTTGTTTAATTACTTTTGCGGGTGAGCCTAAGACTAAACTACCGTCTGGTATAACCATATGCTCGGTCACTAAAGCATTAGCACCAATTAAGCAGTTTTTACCAATTTTAGCGCCATTTAATACCACCGCATTGATACCAATTAAGCTCCCTTCACCTATCGTACAACCATGAAGCATTACTTTATGACCAATAGTTACATTTTCAGCAATATTAATGGGGAAGCCTTCATCAACATGTAGAATAGAGCCATCTTGAATATTAGAATTTTTCGCTATCTTCACTTGTGCTAAATCGGCTCTGATCACAACATTAAACCAAATACTGACATTTTCGCTTAAGTCTACATTTCCTATTACAGTGGCGTTTGGTGCTATAAAACAGCTTTTTGAAATACGAGGAGAAAGTTCACCTAATTGATAGATCATATCTTGATACCTTAATATTAATGTATTGATTTAATATAACTAATTAGAGATTAACAATCATTAACTTTGTCGCCTAATAATCTGTGGATTGTTGTTGGTATCTCATTAATTAACTAACTCAAAGGGATATATTCCACACTTTATCTTGAAGATTAAAATATAAGGGGAATTTTTTCGTGATTTCGAGCAGATAACATAATGAATACATTTGATTTTATGTGACTCATTAACTTCAATTTTCTATAATAAAATTTTCAATAGGTTATATTTATGTCTATTTCCATTGTATTTTATCAATGGCCAGATAGTAGATAAAAATTCTTCTTGATAGGCAAAAAATATCAATAACCGAAAGTTATAGTTACACTTTATAACGAAGAAAATTCGCCTGTTAAGATGAAGTTATTTGATAGGAGTTTATAATTTTTATTAATCTAAGTTTATGTTAATCAGCTACTTATATACTAATGAGTTCTAAATAGTAATCAGCACCAAAGATAAGTTTGGTGCCTTTAAACCGCGCAGAATCACATTGTTATGTTGATTTCGTCCGTGTTACCATTACGCTATTTTGTAGCGTTGTATTTTAGTATTCATATCTCTTATAGCTTCAGCTGTGTTCGCGGCAGAAATTGCTATTTGTTCCGCTCCGGATACGTTTTCTGATGATTGTTCTGATACGTTTATCAAATTTATATTTATTTCTCTAAGTGCAGATGCTTGCTCTTGAGTGCTTATAGAAACAGAGTCTGTGACAGATTGAACGCTTTCAATTTGAGTGGTTATTTTACTTAAAGCGACCTTTATTAATTCTGATTGCTCTGCCGCGAGTGACGCGTTTTCTTGCCCTTGATCTATAACACGAAATGCGTTTGTAGAATCATTCTGTAACTCAGTAACAATTTGTCCAATTTCATCTGTAGATGCTTGAGTTCTACTCGCAAGTCCTCTTACTTCATCTGCAACAACAGCAAAACCTCTTCCTTGTTCTCCTGCTCTTGCCGCTTCGATAGCAGCGTTAAGTGCCAATAAGTTTGTCTGTTCAGCGATACTCCTGATCATATCGACCATTAAGGAAATACTTCCAACACGTTCATTTAGGGAATGAATCGCTTTAGAGGATTGACTCATATCATCTGATGCCTGTTGAATTACCTCAACAGCCTTATTAACAGTCTCTTGTCCTTCTTGTGCGTTTTTAACAACTTCTGACACTGACTCAGCGTTACCTTCCATTGATTCAGCAATTAAAGCAATATTGACACTCATTTGTTCAGCTGCAGAAGCCATTGTTTCTAAAGCCTCCTTTTGGTGTGTTAAGTTTACTTGACTCTGATGAATGGCGGCTGATGTTTCATCAGTCGCTGTCATAATGTTACTTGATGTAAACGAAAATTCTTTTAAATCGGTGCTGAAAAGCTGAGTTAACTTATTAATGTCAGTTGCTGCTTTACCTAATTCATCGGAGCTGGTCACTTCAATTTCATGGTGCAAGTTTCTATCATTAATGGCAATTTGAATGCCTTTTGCAATATGTATTGATTGTAAATGGCGAGTTTTAATTGTCAGGTATAACGCTATTGTTATAAATACCCCGAAAGCCAATATTAATAATTCCACAACGAGAATAACAACGGCTTCTTTTTGAATGCGAACAGCAGAGTTATCAACTATATTTAAAGCCTTTTCTTCCAGTTTTTTCAGTTCGTTTATTCTTTTTGTCGCTAAATCAAACCAGGTGTCTGCTTGGATGGAGAAATTATTATTAATTGTTGCAAGGTCATTTCTTACTTTCAAAACATCAACATTAACAGGCGACTTCAAAAAAGTGGAAAATAAATCAAAAATCTCTGCAGGAGCAGCTTCTAAAGAATGCTCTAAGCCGACTTCTTGCCTAGTTATTAATTGGGTATGACGAGTTCTTAATGCTGGCGTGAACTCTCCGTTTGCAAGCACATTAGACAACACGGCTCTTTCTATTCCCGCGTACTCTTTTGCGTAGGAAAAATTATAAATGGAGAATAATTCGAGTAAAATTATTGGGTCATTACTTAACTTAGATGCACTACCAACGCTGTGTAAGCCGAGTTTATTTATATTGCTATAAAATTGTAGAGCGTCAGGTAAATTAATATTGTTATTGTCAATATCTCGGCGGGTCTCAGCTAAATCAGAGAATGGTCTGAGAAAATCAGCAAAAACAGCTTGCATACTCATCGATAAGTCCCAATTTTTACTGTCCTTGCGCAGCTGAGCGAGTGTTTCATCAACGTTGCTACGTTGCAGTTTCATTTTTGATGAAAACTGTTGACCTTTCGACCCGATAAAGCCTGCTGTCGCGCCTCTTTCTTTTTGTACTTCATGCACTAACGATAGTACACCATGAGACATAAATGCATTGTATTCAGTGTCATAAGCATTTTGCATTCGATTATATGAATGATAAACGTCATAGGAAATTACGCCACCGAGCAAAACACAGGGTAATAGAACTAATAAACTGAGATGTGACGACAAGTACCTTACAATTTTTTTCATAACGTTTTTACACCCAAAACAAATCATTCAATAGATTTAATACGAAGTTAAATTAATCTTAGATCATATTACTAAATTTCACCCATCAATTAGTTACACTTTATAGATTAGCTTTACTCATTCAATGTTATGCGTATCAGTCGTACTTTCTGCCGTTGTTAATTACTATCTAGGGTCTATATTTTCGCCTGATTTTTATTAGACCATCTAGCATAACTAAAACACTTTGGTTTGTTATTTTGTATATCTGGGGTATTAATATTAAGAGGCCAAACACCCACTTCACCTATTTTATATTAAATGCTAATGGGATAACTTCTTTAGCAATATCAAAGTAAATAGGGTGGGGCTTCACATTACTGTCTGGGCAATCCTGCCCACAAGTCTCTTAAAAAGAGTCGGTTTTTTAGGTAGAAATGGTCAAACGTAATACTCCTTAATTGGTGCTGTACTTTTATCAAAATCAGAAAATTTAAACGTAATTATATTGTGTAAGTTTTTCAGATTATTAACGTTTTTATTTAATGTACACTAGGATTTTTATTGTTAGTCATGCCATTCATAGTGTAGTAGATGTCGTTAATCGCAATTAGCTTTTATCACCAATGTTAAAGGGATAACTTGAAGCTAAGTTTTTTATTTACATTACTTTTTGAGGTTTAGCATATGAAGCTTTTATTAGCGTGCTTTTGGCTTGTTACGTTAGCAGTTTGTGTTAAAGCAAATTCAGTAGAGCGCAGTGAATATACAATGGCCAGTGACGGTCCTTTGCCTATATCTCAGCAGGGTTTAACACTTGACCATGCCGATTTATACTTTCGTATTTTTCCTAAACAAAAAACTATTTCAGGCAAAGGCGTTTTAACCCTTTACAGTCAGCGTGCAATGGGGCAGGTAGGCATAAATCTCGATAATTTTTTTACTATAGAACAAGTGCTGGTAAACGATGTGTTGATAGACAAAGCACAATACAGCAACCTTGAAGGGCTCCTGGTGATAAATCTTACAACCCCGCTAAAGGGCCAGTTTATCGTCGAAGTACAATATTCTGGTTCGCCGCGCGAAGCGGTAAGAGCCCCTTGGGATGGAGGCTTTGTGTGGTCTAAAACATCGACAGGGAAAGACTGGATAGCTACGGCTGTGCAGGGTGAGGGTTGTGATTTGTTTTGGCCTTGTATCGACAACCCTGTTGGTGAGCCTAAAACAACCACAATGCATATTACTGTGCCTAAAGGTTTGGTTGCTGCTGCTAACGGAAAGTTAATTTCGGTAACAGAAAATGATACGACTAAAACGTATCATTGGCATAGTTTATCGCAACTAAACACTTATGGTGTCGCCATTAATATTGCACCGTATGAGGTCATTAAAACCACATTTGATAGCCAGTACGGCAATAGTATCCCTGTTGAGTTTTACCATTTACCCGAAAACAAAATGAAAGCGCAGCGTTTGACACAAGAGCTTATTGATATAACAACATTCTTTGAGAGAAAGATCGGGCCATATCCTTTTGCTCAAGACAAAATTGGGATAGCAGAAACCCCACATTTAGGGATGGAGCATCAAACCATTAATGCCTATGGTAACAAGTACCAAGCCGACAAATATGGGTTTGATTGGTTGCTTTTCCATGAGTTTGCCCATGAATGGTTTGCTAATCAACTAACCAATAAAAATGCCGATGCTATGTGGCTACATGAAGGTTTTGGCGCCTATATGCATCCGCTATATGAACAGTATCTCCATGGCGAAGTTGCTTATATGGCTCACATGTACGACATGCGTTTGAAAATACGAAATAAAGCTCCTATTGTGAGTAAAACATTGCAAACCGTAGAAGGGGTTTATGAAGAGGAAAAAGGCGGGCCAGGTGCCGATATATACGCTAAAGCGCCTTGGGTACTACATACATTACGTAACCTTATTGGTGATGAGGCTTTCTTTAGTGCAACAACTGAGCTCGTATATGGTGTTGCTGAGCCAAAACCAGGGCGGTTCAAGCCAGTACTGGCTGATACAGATGATTTTCTTAGTATTGTCAATCGTTTAACCGGTCAAGATTATCGCTGGTTTTTTGATGTGTATTTTTATCAGGCTCAATTACCTAAAGTGATTGAAAAAAGAACTGAAAATAGTCTGACGTTGCAATGGCAAATAGCGCATGATTTATTTTTTCCATTACCGTTGGAAGTATCAGTTAATGGTCTTGAGTTCAAATGATGGATGCAACACATAGATTAAAATTCTCTGCTGGTGTTTCATATTCTAACGTCTTTCTTGGTCTTTCGTTAAGTCTTCTCGCAACACTGCTTAACTTTTGTTGGCTGTGT
>NZ_JACGWC010000046.1:0-7702 GCF_014077545.1 Colwellia sp. BRX10-1 | reverse complement strand
TTTTGTCTAGCGACAATAGCACTGTGGCACCACCTGATCCCATTCCGAACTCAGAAGTGAAACGCAGTAGCGCCGATGGTAGTGTGGGAGTTCCCATGTGAGAGTAGGACATTGCTAGGCTTCTAATTAAGAGAAACCCGTAGCTGATGCTACGGGTTTTTTGCTTTCTGACGTTTAAAAAAGACCAAATCCATAACTAGCATGCACTGATAACAACGGTAGTGTGACTTATGTCCGACATGCCCATGTGAGAGTAGGACATTCTAAGCTTCTATTTAGAGAAACCCGATTTGAAAGAGTCGGGTTTTTTGCTTTCTGACGTTTGAAAATACAGTATTTATACCTGTAGAGCAGTAGCGCCAACGGTAGTG
Organism: Colwellia sp. BRX10-1; assembly: GCF_014077545.1. Lineage (NCBI taxonomy): Bacteria > Pseudomonadati > Pseudomonadota > Gammaproteobacteria > Alteromonadales > Colwelliaceae > Colwellia > Colwellia sp. BRX10-1. Next base: position 7,331 of record NZ_JACGWC010000046.1, on the reverse strand, counting down.
TGACTTATGTTCGACATGCCCATGTGAGAATAGGACATTGCTAAGCCTCTATTTACAGAAACCCGATCCGAAAGAGTCGGCTTTTTTGCTTTCTGTCGTTTGAAAACTTAGCAGAATAACCCTTCATAATCGCGTTTGCTTAGTAAGCGAATTACATCCTGATGCACCACTGTAAATGACGACAAAATCATTCATTGATTTTAGGTGGCGGTAAGAAGATCACTATCTCAATAATATAAGAAGTAGTGATTACTTCGCGTGTATTGTTGAACTTAAAATATTTATAATATATTTTCTGATGACCTAGCCTTGTGTTACTAGTGATAAGTCTCAGTAATATCCAAATAGTGATGAAATTTAAAAGTTCACTGTTCCTAAATTGTTAAAAATATGTGATATTAATGAGTAATAAATTTAATTTATGGATGTACATTAGTGAGTAGTCTCCATATAAGCTGTTGAACTAAACCGCTTATCGGGGAGTACCAGCTCCCTGATATATCAATGCATCATAGTATTATGCTTATAATTGATAATACTTAATAAAAATAACCAAACTAGGAATGTCATTAATGGATAATTCAGGGAAAGAAATAGTAAAGTATGGAATTACATTTGGAACAGCTCTTTCAATTGCTATTTCATGGAGCGTAAATAAGTCAATCTTATGGGCAATTCTGCACGGTTTCTTGTCTTGGGCATATGTGATTTGGCATGTATTGACACGATAAAAAATTATTGAATGGTGTTAAGTTCTACTTAATTATCATTTAGTTAAAATGGCTTATTTTGAATGTGTTGATACTAACAAAGCATTCAAACGGATAAAAGACAGTTGGCTGGTTTCATTCCGTTCGCTATTTTAGCCAACAATTTCGCGCCGCTAGTTAGGCGTTAGACATTTAAGGGAATTTGGTGCAAAAATTCATCGTATTATTCAGAGGGATCAATGTTGGGGGCAATAATATATTACCGATGAAAGAGCTTGTCCCGCTTTTGGAACAAAGTGGCTATGAAAGTGTTTCATCATATATCCAAAGTGGCAATATCGTTTTAAAAAGCCCTAAAAATCCAACAGAGCAAGTGCAAAGTATTATATCCAAGAACTTTGGCTTTGCTCCTGCGGTTTTTTCTTTAGAAGAATCAGTGTTCTCAACATCAGCTTTAAATAATCCATACAAAGAATTTGAAGGTAAATTTGTACACTTTTACTTTTGTAAAAATAATATCAACCTAGTTCAAGATAAGTTAAATAAATATATATCAAGTTCTGAAGAGTATACAGTTAAAGGTAATGTCCTTTATTTATATGCACCTGAAGGCATAGGTCGTTCAAAACTAGTAGCAAATGTAGAGTCTTGTTTAGGTCAAAGTGCGACAGGTAGAAATCTAAATACTATTAATAAAATTAGCACTATGCTAAAAAATGCATAACAGGAACTTCAAACGGAAAATATAAAGTTGGCTGTATTCACTCCGTTCAACATTTTAGCCAACTATATTTTTCGCCTAAGTGGGCGTTAGCTATCTAGGAGTATTCATGAATTGGTTGAAGCTTTCAAATGACGAAATATTGGAAATAGTTAATCCTATAATGGATAACCTTATGGATGCTTCCACTGAAATTGACCATGAAAAGCATGTGCGAGACTTCAGTGACAATATGAAAAGTATCGTCACTAAAGATGAACTTGAAAAGCAGTGCAAAGCATATCAAGAAACTCTTGGTTTTTTTACAAAACGAGAGTTGGTTGGTGTTATTAGAAAAAAAAGTGACGTAAGGGTTTTCTGGAAACAAGGGTATTCAAAATCAGATGACGAGTTCCTAGCTTTCGTTCACATAATACAGCGCAATGGAACGTTGGAAGTTGTCAATGCTTCTGTATCATAGTAAAAATAGTAAGTTATTCAAACCTACGCTAAAAATTGTTGGCTAAGTCCGCTTCGCCTCACATGTTAGCCAACTATAAAAAGCCTCTTAATGGGGTGTTAAAAATCTAAATAAAGTAACGGAGTACGCTATGAAATTTATTTATCTAATGCTACCAATACTGGTATCTCTTTCCGGTTGCAACCAATCGGACTCTGACAATAATATTGAAGTATATATAAGTACAGGGGAGTTACAGTGTCAGGATAATGGTTTATCAATATCATTAACTAAGAGTTATCTGCAAGAAGCCGGTATTGAAGTTAAAGATGAAAGTTGTGGTAATTTAATACTGGTTGATTACCCCTCAGTCTGCGGAGGGGGAACAGGAAAGTTACATGTGTTTACTATTCACGAAAACCATTCGCAAACTGCTGAAAATATAGGGTTTACTATACCTGATAGTACAGTTGGTGGCGGTGATTATGCCAAAGTCGAGTGTAGTGATTAACGATTTATAACAAGTCATTCAAGCAGAAAAAGTAACAGTTAGCTATAAAATACTCCTTCGTTGTTTATTTTAGCTAACAATTAAAAGCTTCTTAATGGGCGTTATGTGGTCAGATTATTCCAACTTGTCATGGAGCAATAAAATGATTAAAAAAAGTGCACTTTGTTTCCTTATGCTATTTTGTTTTGATATTTTAGCAAATGATAAATTCCCTAACATATTATTCTTAGAAGGTAAGCAGCAGTCACCTGCTGCTGATTTAAGTGTAGTGAAATGGCTTTCAGGTCATTGGAGAGGGGAAGCATTTGGTGGCCTCATTGAAGAAGTATGGTCGCCTGCTGTTGGCGGGAGCATGATGGGAGCATTTAAGCTTGTTGTTGAAAATGAAGTACAATTCTATGAAATTGAGACAATATCCGAAGAAAATGTAACACTTATCTTTAGATTAAAGCATTTTCATAGAGACTTAAAAGGATGGGAGAAGAAAGATAAAACTATTGATTTTGTATTGGTCAAAGTTATGGAAAATAAAGTTTACTTCAACGGCATGACTATTGAGAAGGTTAGCGACAACGAAATTAATATATATGTTGCTATTGAAGACAATGGAAGTACAACTGAAGAAAAGTTTTCTTATACAAGAATTAATTGAGACTTCGGTTTGTAACTGCATAAAAGCCATTCAAGCAGGACAAATATCAGTTGGCTTTTGCTCCTGCGTCGCTATTTTAGCCAACAATTATTTGTCTCTTAATGAGGCGTTATGAGGTTTTTCAAATTGAGAGTATTATTTCTGATTATATGCACACTACTTTTTAGTGGATGTTCTGCTTCTGGAGATCGGTTTAAAGGTTTTGAAAATACAGCTGTAAATAAGAGTTCTTTATATATTTATAGGCCATCTAAATTCTTTCAAGGGGGAACTTGGCCAACCATTTTTATCGATGGTAAAGAAAAGTTTTCTTTAAAAAACTCTGGTTATGTCTTAACTCACCTAGAGCCGGGGGCACATGAGATAAAAATAGGTTCAACTTCATTTTTAGATAATTGGATTTTTGGAGATGTAATTGGAAATATTGACATGGAAAAAGGTAAGACATATTACTTAAGGTTCGATATAGAATTTCAAGATGCAACATCAATGGGGACAGTGATGTCATTTTCGGGGGCTGCGGGATTAATTGAAGTTAATAAAGAACAAGCTGCAAACGATTTAAAAGTACTTAATTCGAGTATGTAGCCTCATAATAAGCCATTAAAGCAGAACTTTTAACCGTCGCTAGGTTCCGCTCCGTTTGATATTTTCGCCAACAATTAAAAGCCTCTTAACGTGGCGTTATGCTACTAAGGAAAGTTAGTGTTTAAAATTATAGTATTATTATCAAGTTTATTTCTTGCTTCGTGTTCGACTGTCGCACCCATTGTAAATTCAAATAGCCCTATTAACATTTATGGTGTAACGACACTCCCTCCACAAAATGGAGATTGGGTGGTTATTACTGCTTCAGGCTATCAATCATCTCTTGGGAGTAAAGGCGTTAATAAAAATGAATCGCAAGTTGTAAATGTTTCTATATTTCAATTGCCAAGTTTAGATTCAGATAAAAAGTTTCTAGAATATATTGTTAGTTCGAGAGCATCTGCCCCAAATACGGGGCGATTTGAAAACAAAGAAAACACCGAAAATCTTTCATCACTTAATGGTGCTGTTTGTGTTAAATACCATTCAATATCTCAAGATACTAATGCTAAAATTCAAGGAGGCAAAGCCTCAATGTTATTTGAAAGTATTGGCTATAATTGCCAACATCCTAAAAAAAATACAGTAGGTGTAAATATTGAGTACTCTAGTCGTTACTTTGTAGATACTGGATATTCAACATTACAAAACGATAGTGATGCGTTTTTTAATAATATTCAGTTCACCGAGTTTTAATAGCATAAGCCATTCAAGCAGGAAAAATAACAGTTGGCTATATACTCCTTCGTTGTTTATTTTAGCTAACATTCATTTGTCTCTTAATAGGGCGTTAGGGTATAAGGTCACAATTTATGGATATTATTCAAGTTGATGGTTTAGACGTTTTAACTTCTTCATTTAATTCTTATGACGAATTAATAAATATGGAGTTGCAACAAGATCAGATTAGTGACGTTTTCCCATATAAAGGGAATACGTTAAGCTATGCTTTTGTAAAATCAGGTATATCACTTGGTTATTATAAAATATTATCAGCAAAGCGATTAACATCAAAAAAAACATCGTTTACTCTTCATAAGCAATAAGCAATAAGCAATAAGCCCTAACAATAACTCGAACGGAAGATACAGTTGGCTGTTTTCACTTCGTTTTCCTTTTAGCCAACTATATTTTTTGAGAGGTTTGAGCATTGGTCCCATATTTACTAGCTGGATTATCTATATTAATTGCGGGTGGCGTTCATTGGAAACTTCCTAACTCATTTTGGCAAGCATCAATGTATTCAACCCTGGCCATTGTTGTTGTATCACTATTATTTATTTTTGTTTTTCAGTCTAATTACCTAGGCTTAGACGAAAATACAGCCGAAACGGCTAATATTGGTGTAGCAGTTTTACTCGTATCTGCACTTGTTTCATTTTTTGGTTTGTTAGTCTCTTTAATGGTTGGTTATTTTCTAAAAATAGTGAGATCGTCGGTATAAAAACATCACCAGAATTTAAACAGGGACAAAATACAGTTGGCTAACGGCCGTTCTAATCTAATTGGGTGGCATAACCGATATAATTATTGCGTTGGACTACTTTTATCTACTTATATAAAAGAACTTCAGAGACACTATGCCAATAACAAAGCTACAAGCCAATATAGACCGACGATAAATGGTTAGCTAGTATAGGTTTTCATAAATTTCAGTTAACAATGATTATCCTTTTAACGAGGTGTTATCTTATCCCTGCATTAATTCAGCTCAATATATTTTCGACACAGTAAAAAAGCATCAATTTTCCGGGATAATACTAGAGAGAGTGTAATGGCAAAAAAAGCTATAGTTATAGGCGCTACCGGGTTAGTCGGACGGGCGATAGTTGATCAACTCGTTAGCAGTGACCATATTAGTGAAATTATTACACTAACACGTAGGCCTTCCCCACATACATCAACAAAAGTTTGTAATCAAGTCGTGGACTTCGAACACCTCAATAATTACATCACACTATTTGATGCGGACATTTTATTTTCATGTCTTGGTACAACAGTTAAGCAAGCGGGTTCAATCGTGGAACAAGGTAGAGTAGATCTTGATTACCAGTTTGAAGCAGCACAATTAGCAGTAAGCAACGGTGTTAATCACTACCTACTCGTTTCTTCTGCTGGGGCTAATGATCAAAGTAATAATTCGTATCTGAAAATGAAAGGTCTTTTGGAGCAGAGAATAAAACAATTACCCTTTAAACGTATTAGTATTTTTCAACCGTCATTACTACTTGGTCAACGAACAGAATTTCGCTTAGGTGAAAAAATGGCTAGTTGGTTCATGCCTATTTTATGCATTATACCCTTGCTACGACGCTTCCGCCCGATAACGGGTGAGCAAGTAGCAGCAAGAATGGTCTTGTCTAGCCAGGAGCTTGGTCCGTCAATAGAGATTTTTTGTCTTGATGAAGTTTTTATTTAGTGATCAACAGCATTATACATAGGTAGACTTATTACCAGATTAATAATTTTTTACTAATAAACAATATTAAGTAGGGAGTAGGTTAAGCGCCGGGGATAATGAGTTAATCGTCTCTTGTAATAAGAGTGTATTAGCTGTCGTTAATAGTCTGCTTTGTCTATGTAAAAGCTAATAACACAAGCTAGATGCCAAGTACTTGATTATTACTGTCAGCATTAACAGAGTTAAATGTCATTTTAGTGACTAGCGGGTTATACAAACTAATATGATTGACCTTAATATATCGAAGCACATATATAACAGGAACCTGAGTTTAAAGGGTTAGCCCATCAAAAGACTAACCCTCATATATAAACTATTTTCCTATAGATACCGTAAGCCCACCAACCATAGTTATGTGATCGATAACCTTAACTACATTATCATAATTTGTATTTGCGTGAGGGATCACAACAGCAGCAGATACTGGGTTAGTAGCCATATAATTTTCTATATTTGCTGGTAGTCTTTCAATATCTGTAATTCTACCATTTAAGGAAACAAGACCATTTTCATTTACTCTTATAAGTAACATAGGATTATTATTCTGATTAGGATTGCCGCCATCGGGTTTATTCACTAAGAAACCTTGTTCTTTAACAAATGAGGTGGTCACAATAAAGAATATTAAAAGGATAAAAACAATATCAAGCATAGGTGTCATATCTGCTTCAGCTTTTTGGTCTTCATAAAGTCTATTTCTTCTCATCCTGGTACCTCAATACTTGTTAGTTATATTCTACGAGTTATTTCGTATATCTTTTACATTAGTTCAAATTATCGATAAAACAATATAGATACGAATTTATTCGTAAATAAGTAAAAACAAAACGACTAATTAATAGGTGAGATAAGTAAATTAACTAAATATGCAGCACAACATATTGATATTTGTACGCTGAAGAATACTATTTGATCTTCGACATGATGAGTTAAAGTAAAAATAGGGCCAGATTTATAGTGCTTGTAAATAGCTGTAGGGGAGTTATTAGTAGATATATGTTTTAATATCATCCGGTCTGCTTGTTTTTCATTCGAACAAACAAAAAGATGAAAATAGTGCTTGATAGTTTTTAGAAAATGTCTAGAATGCGCTCCAGTTCCAAGGGGTTCAGTCAAAACGAACCACGAAAGAGCTGTTTTGATAAGTTATCTACATCACTTTAGAGTAAAGTAGTTAACTTAACGTTTTATAGATAAGGTTTGAATCTTCGAAAAGAACTTCAAATTAAATTAAATAAAACGTTGACAT